>JAWOCH010000232.1:0-10412 GCA_046483865.1 Candidatus Brocadiia bacterium
GCCGCACGCAAAGGTGCTGCCCACCGGCGACCTGAAGTGGGCGCCGGAGCCGTTCGAGTTCAGGCCCGGGGATTCGGTGCGCTACATAGACTTCGGGGGCGGCGACGACGCGAATGACGGCCTGACGAAGCAGACGCCCTGGAAGCACCACCCGTGGGACCGTCAGGCCACCGGCAGAGCCGCCGCCGGAGGAGGTACGCACACCTACGTCTTCAGACAGGGGGTCACCTACCGGGGGAGCCTCCAGCCGCCGCCCGGCGCATCCGGCCACCTGACCCGCGACCCCTCCTGGGGACGTGGCGAGGCGCGCATCTACGGATCGGAAGCCATAGCCGGCGGCTGGCAGCACGGAGCAGACCATCCGCGCATACCCGAGCCGGAGAAGGTCTGGCACACCGACCTGGAGTTCGCACCCCGCAACCTGTGGATGGTGGAGGATGGCGAAGTGACGCGCCTGGCACTGGCCCGCGATCCCAACTGGACCGAGCCCGACCCGCAGGACCCCATGAGCGAGTGGTACACGTGGGACAACCCGCGGTGGTGGGAGGGCGAGAACAAGACGCAGTTCGAGGGCAAGCAGTATCACCTGGGCATTGACGAGGACGTGTTCACCGGGGAACGGGAGGACTACGTCGGCGCAACGGTATGGACAGAATGGGGCATCGTGATGGGCAGCCCCTATCCCACGCGCATCCGGGACTACCTTCCGGAGAAGCACGCCGTGGTCTTCGGCGGTCCGTGGGTCTGGTTTGGCAGCGAGCAGATCATCACCAACAACCGCTACTACCTGGAGGACATGCCCCGGTGGCTCGACGCGCCGGGGGAGTTCTGGTTCGACAAGCGGGGGCGTGGCGGGCGGCTCTACCTGCGGCTGCCTGGCGACCGGAACCCCAACGAGGTGACCCTCGAGGCCGGCAGGCACATCAACCTGGTAGATGCCGGGCCCCTGGGCGAGTTCGAGATCAGCGGCCTGACGTTCCGGTTCACCAACACCCACTGGGAGTACGACATTCCGCAGTGGGCGCATCCGGACCTGCGGGCGGGCGTGCTGCGCGTGCAGGGCAGCGCGGACCGGCTGGCCGTCCGGAACAACCGCTTCGAGCACGTGCACATGCCGGTGCGGGTGACGGTGCCCGCCGACGGCGGCTACGTCCAGTCCGTCACGATCGCTGACAACGTGGTGCGCCACACCGAGCACGGCGCCTTCCACATCAAGAACCAGGAGGGCAAGACCGTAAGCGCCCCGCGGGGCCGGCTGGACCGGGTCGAGGTCCTGCGCAACAACCTGTTCCACGTCGGCTGGCGGGTGCTGGCCGGGGCGCACGGGCACGCCGTATCCGTCTCGGCGGTAACCGACGCCCACGTGGCCGGCAACTTCCTGCACCGGACCGGCGGCTGGGGCATCAGCATCTCCGGCGGCAAGCGCCATCCGGGGGCGGACGTGCCCTTCGTGCGCGACATCGTCCACCACAACCGCGTGGAGGAATGCCTGCTGAAAAGCTGCGACTGGGGCGCCTTCTACATCACCCAGGGCGGGCCGCACTACATCTACGACAACGTGGCGGTCAACCCCGTGGGCCAGATGAACTGGTCCGGCAAACGCCTCGGCTACGCCTACTACATGGACGGCGCCTACAAGGGCTACCTGTTCAACAACGTCGCCGTCGGCCGCGACGTGCCCAAGGGCCACCCCCGGCGCACCGCCTCGGCCTTCCAGTCAATGATCAGCTTCCAGAACACCTACTTCAACAACACCGCCTACCGGTTCAAGCAGGGCACGCGCCGGCAGGCGCCCCAGGGCGGACGCGAGAAGTACCTGTCCAACATCTTCGCGGACATCGGGAACTGGGTCTTCCGCCACGCCAAGCCGGCCGACTCACCGGAAGCCGCCAACGCCGCCCACCTGCCGGAGGAGGACGCTGCCTTCCCCTACGAGACGAACGCCTACTTCCGCAATGTCCTCTACGACATCACCGAGCAGGTGGGCGTGTTCGAGAGCCACGGCATGCCCTACGCCAGCCTGGAGGCGTTCGCGGGCGCCCTCCGGGAGCGAGAAGCCCTGGCCGCCGGCGTGGGGATCATCGCTGAGCGCAACCCTGTGCGTCGTCCGGAACACTGGGACTTCCGCCCATCGCCTGACGGCGCGGCCGTGGACTTCGGCGCCCGGGCGTTCGTGCCCTGGAGCCTGCACGGCATGGTCGGCGAGTGGAACTTCACCGTCAACCGGCAGGATCCCGCCCGCATACTTGACGAGCACTGGTACATGACCCCTTACTATGTCGAGCGGAAGATGTACCGCCGCACGCCGCGCTACCACCTGCGGGGCGTCAACATCGGCGCCGGCGACTTCGTGGACGGCCCGCTGGAGAACTGGACGGCCGGCGTGCTGAAGCTGAACGGACGCGATGAGTATGCCGTCCTGCCGCACGGGACCATCGCAGCGCCCTTCCGCTACGAGGCACCCGTGGCCAAGGGTCGCACCGAAGAGATGACCGTCGCCGGCGAGGACAAGAAGACGGTGGACATCCACAGGGGGAACTTCCTGATCGAGCTGTACTTTCAGGCGGAGCCCGCACGCGGCGGAACGCTGGTCAGCAAGCACGACGGGCAGTCGGGCTATCTGCTCCGGCTGGATGACGCCGGTATGCCGGTGCTGGCGCTTGCGTCCGAAGGCGAGTCGGAGGAGCTGAGCGGGAGCGCGACGCTCAACGACGGCCGGTGGCACCACCTGATCGTCGAGTGCGAGCGCGAGACCGGCCGGGTGACCTTCTACGTGGATGGAACGGAGGACACCGCCGCCGTCAGCCCGGTTGCGCAGACCGGTTCCCTGGCGAACGAGGCGGACTTCTACCTCGGGCGTGGGCCGGAAGGCGACTACTTCGCGGGCGCCGTCGAGTTCCTGCGGGTGGCGCGCGGCACGCTGGCCGACGCCCACACGACCATCGGGGAGCTGTACGCGTGGCAGTTCGACGGGCCGCAGTTCCGCGACTTCCGCGGGCGCAAACCAGTCGGAGCGCGCGACGCGGGGGCAATCGAACACACCGCCGAGTAGGTTGGAACGGAGGAAGCGATGTACCCGCTCAAACCGCTGAAGGTCTACGCCCTGGATCGGGTCCGCCAGAACGAGAGGTGGGCCGCGCGCATGGAACGGATCCTGGCCGGCGCCGGGCGCACGCGCGCCGACGTCCGTTGGGTGACCGAGGAGAACCTGCCCGACGTGATGGGAGAGCTTTCGGGGCTATGGCCGCCCGACGATCCGCCGGACGGGGTGCCGCTGCCCTACCTGCGCCCGTTGGTGTTCACCGTCATGGAGCTGAGCGACGAGCCGCCGGATCTGGACCCGGTGCTCGCACGGTGCCCCGATGGCACGAACCGGAACGCGCTGGCGAAGGTGCTCGGCCGCTCCCCTCTGGTCAGGCCCACGCACCCTCGGCAAGTGGACGAGGAGCGCGACCAGGTCTGCTGGCCGACCCACGATTTCGGCGCCATGCGCGGCTGCCCCCACGGGTGCCGCTACTGCGCTGAGGGCAACGACGGCCGTTTCATCGCCGTCGGCGTGAACCTGGAGGAATACATGGAGCAGGTCGTCGGTCCGACGATCGAGCGATACCCCTGGCAGCGCTGCTTCCGCATGATCGGCTGGGGCTCGGACCTGATAGCCTTCGAGCCGGAGAACGGCCTGTTCGACCTGTTCACGCGCAAGATCGCCGAGTACGAGGGCCACTACGGCTACTTCCACACGGCCAGCGACAACGTGGACTGGATAGCCGACCTGCCGCGCAAGGATCGGCTGATCGGTGTGTGGAGCCTGACCTGCGACGCCGTGGCCCGGCAGATTGAGCCCGGCAGCGGGCCGGCGCTGAAGCGCATAGAAGCCGGCCGGCGCTGCCAGGAGATGGGCCTGCCCGTGCGCTACAAGTTCAAGCCCATCATACCCGTGCGCGGCTGGCGGGAGGAGTATGCGCCGGTCATCCGCGCCGCCCTCACGCGCTCCCGCCCCGAGTCGCTCGGCATGTGCGTTTTGATGTGGATGGACTACGCGTCGCTGACCGAGAAGATCGCGCCGGACCTGCTGGATCCCGAGTTCGCCGAGGCGGCCAGGGAGTCGGCCGAGGAGCTGGAAGGCGTGCGCACGGGCCCGTTCCCCCACGAATTGCGGGCCCAGGTCTACCGGTTCTTCATCCGGGAAGCGCGAAGACATGACGAAGACGTGCCGCTCTACGTCAGCACCGAGTCGCGGGAGATGTGGGATGAGCTGACCGACGAACTGGGGCAGGAGCCGGGCGCTTACGTCTGCGGGTGCAGCCCGGTGGCCCTGCCCGGCGGCCGCCTCGCGCTGAGCAAGGGCTGCCCTGCTTCAACGTACCGGTGGCCGAGGGCCTCCGCCGGGCCGAAGTAGCAGCTGAATGATTCCGTCGAGCCCGAACCACGGGAGGGTGACGATGAAGACGCTCGGAACGCTGGCAGTCTCATGTCTGGCGCTGGCCTTCGCGGCCGGCGCCGCAGGGCAGGAATACTCCTGGCAGAAGTCCCACGCCACGGTCATCGAAACCGGTGACCTGCAGTGGGCGCCGGAGCCGTTCGTCTTCCAGCCGGGAGAGACGGTCCGCTACATAGACTTCGAGGACGGCGACGACGCCAACCCGGGCACCAGGGCCGCGCCGTGGAAGCATCATCCCTGGGATCCGGCCGCCGGAGGGCGGTCTGCCGCCAGCGGCGGGGTGGACACCTATGTCTTCAAGCGCGGTGTCACCTACCGCGGCCGGCTGGTCGCCCGCGAGTCCGGCCAACCCGAGCGACCCATCCGCCTGACCAGCGACCCGTCCTGGGGCGAGGGGCAGGCCGTCCTCTGCGGCTCCGAGACGGTGACGGGCTGGCAGAAGGGCGCCGAGCACCCGGACATACCGGACGCCGACAAGGCCTGGGTCGCCGACGTGCAGTTCCTGCCGCGCCGCATCTGGATGGTCGAGGACGACGGCGGCGTCACGCGTATCCCCCTGGCCCGGACGCCCAACTGGCAGGTGACCGACCCGGAGGAGGTCCTGAGCGAGTGGTGGGAGTGGGAGAACCCCGAGTGGTGGGTCGAGAAGAACCGGACCACCACCGTGGACGGCACGAAGATGCACCTGGGCATTGACCCCGAGCACCTGACGCGCGAGCCCGAGTACTACCGTGACGCCATCGTGTGGACCGAGTGGGCGATCGTGATGGGCACGCCGTTCCCGACGCCGGTGGTGAAGTTCTTCCCGCTGAAGAAGGCCATCGCCTTCGAGGGCCGATGGTTCCGCGACAGCGGCCAGATCAACGCGGGCAATCGGTACTTCCTGGAGAACAAGCCGCACTACCTGGACGCCGCCGGGGAGTTCTGGGTCGAGAAGCGCGACAGCGGAAGCCGGCTGTACCTGCGCCTGCCCGAAGACCGCGACCCGAACACCGTCACCATCGAGGCGGCGAAGCTCTACAACCTGATCCAGGACCAGGCGTCGGCCAACTCTCCCAGACGACTGGACGTTATAGGCGAGGAAGGCCGTGCCCGCGTGGACACCACCGGCGTGAGCCACCTGCGGGTCAGCGGCCTGACCTTCCGCTTCACCAATGCCTGGTGGGATTACCACTATGCGCCCTGGCAGCACAAGCAGGTGGACAACGCGAGTGTGCGGCTGCTGGGCGCCGGTGACGACATCCGCATCTCCAACTGCCGGTTCGAGCACGTCAGCAAGGGCGTGCGCATCAACCCCATCAACCGCCTGACGCAGATCGGTTCGGTCGCCGTGACCGACAATGAGATCCAGTACACCGACGACGCCGCGATCACCATCGGCGAGGGAAAGGGACACCTGGAGGACGTCAGCGTCCTGCGCAACCGGCTCTACATGATCGGGCTGCGCCCCTTCCGCCAGTCGGACGCGCATGCGCTGGCGGTCAGCTTCCCGACCACCATGGAGGTGGCGGGCAACGTGCTGCGCCGCACCTATGGGGCGGGGATCTTCCTGTTCGGCGGCAAGCCCAGCGGCGCCGGCGGCGACGTGCCCCTGGCGCGCTACCTGGTCCACCACAACCGGGCCGAGCAGACGCTGCTGGCCACCAACGACTGGGGCGGCATCGAGACCTGGCAGGGCGGCCCCTTCTACGTCTACAACAACCTGTCGGCCAACCCGAACGGCTACTGGAACTGGGCCGCCGGCAAGCCGTTCGGCGCGCGCCTGGGCTATGCCTTCTACCACGACGGCGGGCACAAGAACTACGACTTCAACAACATCCTGTGGGGCCTGAACAACGATCCCGACAGCAAGCTGTGCCACCCGGCCGCCATCAACGAGGCCACCCCCACCACCCACAACTCCTACGTCAACAACACCATCTACCGATTCTCGAAGGGGTCCGACTGGTCGCCGGCCGGCGGGCACCACCGGTTCCTGGGCAATATCTGGTCGGACATCAGCCACATGGTCTTCCGCCACGGCAGGCTGAAGGAGGACACTGCCGCGCAACACGAAGAGGAGTACCCGCATGAGCTGATGGCCTACGGGCACAATGTGTTCTACAAGATCGGGGAGATGTTCGGCGTCTTCGAAGTCAGCGGGAAGGGCTACGAGGACTTCGCAGCCTTCCGGCAGGCCCTGGCCCGCCAGCAGACGCTTGACCCGACGCTCGGCGTCAAGGCAGAGGCCCAGCCACTGCGGGATCCGGCCAACCGCGACATGCGCCTCGCCGAGGGCTCGGACGCCATTGACCAGGGCGTCAAGTTCTTCGTGCCCTGGGCCCTGGCCCGCATGGTCGGCGAGTGGAACTTCTATCACGTCGGCGGCGACGCGACGGTCATCCCCGACGAGCACTGGTACATGTGGGACTACTACCGCGGCCGCGGCGGCTATCACGCCATGCCCCAGTACCCGCTGAAGGCCGTCAACGTAGGCGAAGAGAACTACGTGCAGGGCGACCTGGAGAACTGGATCGCCGGCGCGCTGAAGCTCAACGGCCAGGATCAGTATGCTTTCGTCGGCCAGGAGGCGCTGAATGCGCAGCCGCCGGGGGCGGAGGAACCGGTTGAGTTGCAGACGGTGGACGTGCGCGAGACCAGTTTCATCCTCGAGATCTACTTCAAGACGCGGCCGGGCACGAAGCGGTCCGTGCTGATGCAGAAGATGGGTCCGCAGGCCGGCTACGCTCTCACCATTGACGGCTCCGTCACCCTGAGGGTCCGCTCGGGCGGCCAGGAGGCGTCGGTCGCCGGCGCGACGCCGCTCAACGACGGCGAGTGGCACCACTTGCTGGCGGAGGCCGACCGCGCCGGCGGCCGCCTGACCATCTACGTGGACGGTCGCAAGGACGGGGAAGCCGCCGGGCTCGGCGCCTCCCTCTCGAACACCGCGGACTTCTACGTCGGCGGCACCCCGGACGGCGATTGCCTGGCCGGGACGGTTGACTTCGCGCGCGTGAGCCTGGGTTCCCTGGCCGAAGCGAAGACGACGATCGAGGAACTCTACACCTGGCAGTTCGATGGGCCGCAGTTCCGCGACTTCGCGGGCAACCGGCCTGTCGGACGGCGCGACGCGGGCGCACTTGAGCTGGTCCCGGAACCGTAGGGAACACCACCCGACCACAGCGGGCTGAACGCCATGTCAGAATACGACACCTTGCAGGAGGGGCTTGGCAGCGGCTGGAACACGTGGAACACGTTCAGCGTGTTCAGCCACGTGCACCTGCCGGAGGGCTTCGCGCTGAACCTGACGTTCAAGGACGTCACCAGCGGCGCCGTGCTCCGCCGTGGCTACATCGGCCACTACGCGCAGACCGAGGCCAATGACCTGACCGTGCCTGGCGTGCGCAGTTACGACGGGCGCTACACGGAGCTGGACGTCACCTGGCGCGGCAACCGGTTCAGCGTGCAAAGCGCCACCGAGGGCGACGATCTGGTGGTGCTTCTCACCCCTCAGGAGAACTCCGGCCTGCCGCCGCTGGTGGCCGCGGAGGCGGCGCTGCTGTGGAACCGGCCGGGCCGGCTGGGCCGGGAGGACGATGTCCTGCTCGCCGAGTGCCCCGACCGGCAGTTCCGCGCCTTCCCCACCGCTGAGACAGAGACGGCCCCCTACATGCAGGCCGGCGGGCCGTACGTGGCCCAGCGGCTGGACAGGCCCGCGGGGCTCTCGGCGGGCCGACGCCGCGAAGTGGCGGAGATCGAAGACATCGTCCAGCGCCGGCGCTCTGAGATCATGGCCGAACGGAGCCGCTACGGCGACCTGACCGAGGCATACGACGCCATGCAGACCTGCCTGGCGTGGAACACCATCTACGACCCGCTGCACGGGCGCGTGGTCAGCCCGGTCAGCCGGGTGTGGAACCTGGGCTGGAACGGCTACGTGCTGTTCTGCTGGGACACCTACTTCGCCGGGCTGATGGCCGGGCTGGACAGCCGCAAGCTGGCCTACGCCAACGTGGTGGAGATCACGCGGGAGATGACCGAGCGGGGGTTCGTACCCAACGTCGCATCCGGCAGCCGGGGCAGCTCCGAGGACCGTTCCCAGCCGCCGGTCGGCTCCCGGACCGTCCTGCAGCTCTACCGCCGCTGGGGCGACCGCTGGTTGCTGGCGGAGGTCTTCGACGACCTTCTGCGATGGAACCGATGGTGGGCCGAGAACCGCGTGACCGACCGCTGGCTCGGCTGGGGCTCGAACGCCTACACCGGCCGCCCGGGCAGCCGTGAAGGCGGCACGCTCAAGGCCGCCATCCTCGAAAGCGGCCTGGACAACTCGCCCATGTACGACCACGCCTCGTTCGACGCCGACAGCGAGGTCATGCAGATGGCCGACGTGGGGCTGAACGGGATGTACGTGATGGACTGCCGCGCGCTGGCCGAGATCGCCGCCGAACTGGGCCGGAGCGAGGAAGAAAGCGAGCTGCGGGGCCGGTCCGAGCGATTCGCCGAGGCCCTGGGGGAGCTGTGGGACGAGGAGAGGGGCATCTATCTGAACCGCCACACCGACAGCGGCGAGCCAAGCCCCTACCTGTCCCCGACGAACTTCTACCCCCTGTGCGGCGGCGTGCCCTCGCGGGCCCAGGCCGAGCGCATGGTCGCGGAGCACCTGCTGAACCCCGAGGAGTTCTGGGGCGACTGGGTGCTGCCGTCCATCAGCCGGAAGGACCCCGGCTTCGACGACCAGACCTACTGGCGCGGGCGCGTCTGGGCGCCAATGAACCAGATCGTCTACTGGGGACTGACCGAATACGACCTGCCGGAGGCCCGGCGGCGGCTTGCCGAGGCGTCCGCCCGCCTGCTGCTGAAGGAGTGGCGCGAGCACGGGCACGTGCACGAGAACTACAACTCGAAGACCGGCGAGGGGTGTGACTCGGACAGCAGCAACCGCTTCTACCACTGGGGCGGCCTGCTGGGCCTGATAGCCCTCACCGAAGCGGGACACTACAAGCCACTCACCTGAGCGGAGAACGTTCGGAAAAAGGGTGGGTCCGGCGTCCTCGCCAGTCAAGGCGCGGCGGGACGCCGCGCCTACCCGATCATAGAGTGAACGGCGCGCAGTGAAGCAGCCTTTCGGCGGAGCGCACCATTCCTCCACCTGGACGAAGGGCGCATCACATGTCACTTGCACAACTGATCGAGCAGTTCAAACGGCCCGACGCCTCCCACCGCACGATGCCGCAGTGGTCCTGGAACGGCGAGCTGAGCCGAGAGCGCATCACCGAGCAACTCGAACAGTTCGCCCGGCAGGGCTGCGGGGGCGTGTTCCCCCACGCGCGGCCGGGCCTGATCAGCGCTTACCTCTCCGATGAGTGGTTCGACATGTGGGGCCACGGGCTGCGGGAGGCGGAACGGCTGGGCCTGGAGTTCCACATCTACGACGAGTTCTGCTGCCCGGGCGGCCACGCCGGGGGCCACGTGGTGGCGCAGCGCCCCCACCTGGTGCAGCAGGTGCTGGAGCTGTCCTTCGTCACTGACCCGCTGGCGCGTCCGGAGGTGCAAGTGCTGGCCTGGTTCAGGTGGGATCGGGCGGGCGGTGCCGTCAGCCCCTGCCCGGCTGATGCCGTCGAGTCCGCTACGAACGACGAGCCGGTTCTCGCCCTCGTGATGCGCAGTGGCCGGCATCGGCCGGCCAAGGGCGGCTTCGCCATGCCCGACATGCTCCGGCGCGAGACGGCCGAGACGTTCATAGAGACGACCCACGCGCGCTACGCCGAGCGGTTCGCCGAGCACTTCGGCTCCACCTGCCGCTACGTCTTCTGCGACGAGCCGCAGATCTTCGGCTCGCGGGACGGGTGGCCGCTGTCCGCGCACCTGCTGCGGGAGTTCCGCCGCGATCACGGATACGACCTGTCCGAGCGGCTGGGGGAGCTGTGCTTCGGCCTGGAGGGGGCGGCGGGCGCCCGGTTCGACTATTGGTGGACGGTCAACCGGCTCT
>JAWOCH010000263.1:0-13631 GCA_046483865.1 Candidatus Brocadiia bacterium
ATCCGGGGAAAGGCATTCAGCACGCTCATCACGTGATAGAACCGGCAGTGGGAGACACGGACGTTGCGGCAGTCTCCGCCGATCCGCACGCAGCAGGGGTCGTGCGTGCCCGGGGGCCAGCCCTCGCCGGGGTCGCCCACGTCGTTGAAACTGAAGCGCAAGCCGCTGATCTCGATGTCGGACTGGTCCAGTATCTCGATCGGCACCTTGACGGCGCTGCCTTCCAGGACGGTCTGGTTGGGATTGCGGTCGCCCTGCAGCCGCACGTAGATGCGCCCGGCGTGGGGGCCCTCGGTGGCATGGTAGTACTCGCCGGGGGCATCCAGGAAGCCGGGGACGTTCTCGATGTAGTAGCGGTTCCCCTTGCTGCCGTTGCTGGCCTTCAGCAGGTGTCTGGCCGGGTCGTAGCCCTTGATCTCGGCCACGTGGATGGTGCCCATGTTCCCGGACCATTCGGTCCAGACGTAGCCGGCATCGAAGAAGTCCGGATCCTCCTGGGTCAGGTGCTTCGTGTCTATGGAGCCGGTCCCCTTTATGCGCCCCGTCCACTCGTACCACTCGCTCTGCGGGTCGTCCGGGTTGGAGACCTCCCAGCTCGGGTCGCGGGCGAGGTGGACGCGAAGGACAGCATCGTCGCGCAGTTCCCACAGCGCCCACGGATGCCACTCGGTGCCGATGTCCGTGTACCACACCTTGTTCGGCTGCGGCATGTGCCGGGGGACATCATCGGCGGAGCATCGCTGCCAGTTCCCGGCGATGCGGCGGGAGCCAAAGACCATCGCCTCCCCCTCTCCCCACGACGGGTCCGAGGTCAGCCGGATGGGGTCGTGGGGCCGCCCGGACTCCGTGGCCGTGAGTTTGCCGCGGTAGATGACGCCCCGCCTGAACACGTAGGTGTGAATCCCGCTGCACGCGGCGGCGTTCCCGGCGGCGTTGGCATCCCAGGGGTGGTGCTTCCAGGGCGTCTGCCGGGTCAGGCCGTCGGCCGCATCGTCGCCGTTCTCGAAGTCAATGTAGCGCACCGAATTGCCCGCCCTGAACTCGAAGGGCTCAGGCGCCCAAGCCAGGTCGCCCTGGGGCAGGACCCGCGCGTGCGCCTTCTGCCAGGAGTATCTACGCGCCCCCTGTTCAGCGCCGCCTGCCGTCGTCACTGTCATAAAGACCACAGCAACACAACACGTCAACAGCGCTGCACGCATCCGGTCAAGCCGCATGTCGTCCCTCCCTACAAGGCGTCAACGCAAAGGCCGATGGCACGTCGGCAGGCAAATCGGGGCGCTCCCAGGTTGGCCCTGTCCCTCTATCGTATCGCGTGCCCGGCCGCCACGAAAGAGGGACTGGCTATGGTGTATAATCAGCGCAGCTTCCTTCTGGGAGGTCGAACTCATGGACAACCTGATAACGGTCCATCGGCAGCCTTATCGAGCCCTGTCGCCGTGCGTCGCGTGCCGGCCCGTCATCGCACTCGACCTCGGCTATTCGGCGAAGCGTCCTTCGTGCGGCTTGGCCTGCACTGGAGACAAGGACGGGGAGGCCCATGTGTTCGGGGAGGCCGTACGGAAAACCGCCACGCGGCTCGACGAGGACCGCTTTGGGAACGCGGTCCTCGTCCTGGAGGCACCACTCAGCATGTGCCATGGCCCGAAGGGGAATCCTCAACTGCGCGGGCCATTCGAGAGAGGACGGGGCTGGTACTACGGCGCCGGGGCGCTGACGCTGATAGCTGCCCGGCGGTTCCTGTGGGAGCTGGCCCGGTTGCTGCCTGAGGGCAAGGAGGTGGCACTTGCCGAGGCCTTCCTGTCCAATAAGCCGGCGCCCGTACCGCACCCGATTGACGCGGAGAAGATAGCCGGGAAGTTCTGGGATTCAGAGGTTAAGACACTCAGGGTCGGCTGCGAGCCGACCTCGTTACTGGTCGCCGGCGTGCCGCCAGTGAAAGTGTTCTGTCACTGAGCGTTGGAGCGCGCGGTGCCCTTGGCCGTCCTCTGCTCGCCCCTGCTGTACCCCGCGTAGTGTAACATGTTCGGTGTAAATTGGTCTTCGGTGGTTGGCGCTGCTTCCGCTCCGGTCGCCCCAGGGCTCCCTGGGCGGAAGCAGTGCCAACCACCCACCAGGCAGTTTACACACTACTCTTTTACACCACGGTGCTAAGCGGATTCAGGTAAGTGCGTTCCGGTCACCTTGCGTCCGGCGCGGCGAGGACGCCGCGCCTACCGCTCAAGGAGGGTAGCTGAGGCGTCTCACCTCAGCGTTGAGCGGGTCAAGAACCAGAAGAGACTTACCCGAAGCCGCGTAGACATGCCGCTGGTGCAGATCACCGGCGGCAAGGGCGCCCCGATGGGGGCGGCCCTGGTGGCCGGCTTCGGGCTGGGGCCTTTCGCCGGCCCGCCGGAGGAATGAAGCGATACTGCGAGAGGCGGCCGGCGGCCTGCCGCTCGTCGCTGGCGAACATGAACGACTTTGGCCGAGAGGCCACAGAGTCGCGGGAGGCGGACCGTGAAGCCTGACGAGCTGACGAGCGCCCGGCGACCGACCTTCTACTTCATCGGCATGACCACATCGGAAAGTTCGATCATGCGCGTCTTCCCCGCGTGGGCCGAGCACCTGGGGCTGGACGCCGTCATCAAGGGCGTGGACTGCCGGTGGCACGACGACCCGCAGGTCTACCGCCACGTGGTGGCCTTCCTCAAGGGCGATCCGCTCTCGCTCGGCGCGCTGGTCACAACCCATAAGATGGACCTGCTGAACGCTTGCCGCGACCTGTTCGACGAGCTGGGGCGGCATGCGGATCTGCTCGGCGAGGTGAGTTGCATCTCCAAGCGCAACGGGAGCCTGCGGGGACATGCCAAGGACCCCATCACCAGCGGGCTCGCCCTGGAGGCGTTCGTGCCCCGCGAGCACTGGCGCCACAGCGGCGGGGAGGTCTGCATCCTGGGCGCCGGCGGCTCGTCGCTGGCCCTGACGACCTATCTGATGACGATTGCCCCGGAGGACTGTCGCCCGGCGGCCATCCGCGTGACCAACCGAAGCAAGCCACGCCTGGAGCACATGCGGCAGGTGCACGCGCAGATCAACCCGGGCCTGGAAGTGAGCTACCGCCACTGCCCCGCCCCCGAGCAGAACGACGACGTAGTGAACGCCCTCCCGCCCGGTTCACTGGTGGCCAACGCCACGGGGCTCGGCAAGGACGCTCCGGGCTCGCCGCTCACGGCCGCCGCCCGCTTCCCCGAGGGCGGCTACGCCTGGGACTTCAACTACCGCGGCGACCTGCTGTTCCTGGATCAGGCCCGCAGCCAGCAGGCGGAGCGCGACCTGCACCTCGAGGACGGGTGGGTTTACTTTATCCACGGCTGGACGCGCGTCATCGCGGAGGTGTTCGACGTTGACATTCCAACGTCCGGCCCGCAGTTTGAGGAGATATCCCGTATCGCCGCAGAGGCGCGCAAGTGAGGCACCGACCAATGCAACAGAGCGATGCCGCCGGACCCATGGACCCTTTCAGCGTGCAGATAGGCCTCGAGAGCTGCGCGAGGCGGGCTGCGACGGCTGGATCACCATAGACATCCACCCGTTCCGCGCGGACGGCCGGGACGCAGTGGCCGAAGGCGCCGCATGGCTTGACGCACTGGAGAGCGTGGTCGGAGAGGCCGATCCCGAGGAGACCGAGCAGACCATCACCAGCAAGGACGCCATTGAAACCAGCGGGCTCATGCGTAAGATGCTGCTTGTCCGATAGGGCGGAAGATTCGGCAGGGAGAGGGAGATGGCCGGTTTCCGAGTGGTCCTGATCGAACACGGCTACGGCACCAGCCGCTACGAGCGGGAGATCATCGAGGCGGCCGGCGGCGAGTTCGTGGATGCCCAGGACCGCTCCCTCGACGAGGCCCTCGAACTGTGCCGGGACGCCGAGGGCATCATGCTCCGGCGCATCCAGGTGAGCCCCGAGATGATCCGGCGCTTCGAGCGCTGCCGGACTATCTGCCGCTACGGCGTCGGCACCGACAACGTGGACCGGGAGGCCGCCACCGCCGCGGGCATCATCGTGGCCAACGTGCCGGACTACTGCATCGACGAGGTCTCCACCCACGCCATGGCGCTCCTGCTGGCCTGCGTGCGCAACGTTGCGTCCACACACGAGGCCATGCGCCGCGGGGGGTGGGACATTCCGAGAGCCGCTGCTGTCCACCGTCTCTCGGGCCGGACGCTCGGCATCGTCGGTCTGGGACAGATCGGCAGCGCCGTGGCCCGCAAGCTCGGCGGATGGGGCCTTCGACTGCTGGCCACGGACCCGTTCGCGGAGCCGGAGCGGGCCGCCACTCTCGGGGTGGAACTCGTCGAGCTGGAGGAGCTATGCCGGGAGTCCGACTACCTGTCCGTGCACGTGCCGCTGCTGCCGGAGACCCATCACCTGATCGGGCCTCGGCAGTTGGGGTTGCTCGCGGCGGGGGCGATGCTGGTCAATACGTCGCGGGGGCCTGTCGTGGACACAGAGGCTCTTCTGGAGAGCCTGGACGGCGGGCAACTGGCCGCGGCCGCCCTGGACGTGTTCGAGGAGGAGCCGCTGCCGCACGATTCGCCGTTGCGGGCGCACCCGCGCGTGACGCTCACCGACCACACGGCGTGGCACAGCGAGGAATCGCAGGTCGAGCTGCAGACATCGGCCGCGCGCGCCGTCGCGACCGTCTGCACCGGCGGCCTGCCCGCTTCGGTCGGCAATCCCGAGGTCATAGAGCGCCTCGGGCGGCTGGACGAATGGGAGCCCGCCGAATGCATGCAGTGGCGGCTGAAGCGAATGGGGCTCCCGATGGGAGGCGAGACGTAGCAGAGCGGCCCGCGAGCCGGCACGGACGCCGGCGCGGGTTCCTTTGAGCAAGGAGGAGGATCGAATGGGCCACCTTCAGTACGCCGTTCATGCCTATGCCTGGACGGGGAGATGGAGCAACGAGACACTCGACCTCGTCAATCGGGCCAAGGAACTCGGATTCGACATCATCGAGATCCCCCTGATGGAACTGGAGACGGTTGACCCCGAGGCCGTCCGCCGGCGGCTGGACGCCGTGGACATGGGCGTGGTCACGTCCACGGCGGTTGACGAAGCGCACGACCCGACGGCCGAAGACGAGCGGACGCGCCGGGCCGCCGTCGAGTACCTGAAGGCCTGCGCAAAGGCCACCGCCCAGATGGGAGCCGGCGTGTTCACCGGCGTCACCTACTCCGCGCTCGGGCGGCGCATCTCCGGAATGCCGGACGAGCGCCACTGGGACCGGGCGGCCGCCGCGCTCAAGGAGACCGCGCAGTACGCACAAGACCTGGGTGTTACGATCGGCATCGAGCCGGTGAACCGCTACGAGACATTCCTGATCAACACCGGCGAGCAGGCGTTGCGACTGGCCGACATGGTCGGCGAGCCCAACGTGAAGGTGCACCTGGACGCCTACCACATGAACATCGAGGAGGAGGACTTCTACGAGGCCACTCTGGCCGCGGTGCCCCGGCTCTGCCACTACCACCTGAGCGAGAGCCACCGGGGCACGGTGGGCACAGGCCTGGTGGACTGGGACGCCGTCATGCGCGCCCTGGCCGACGGCGGCTACAGCGGCGTGGTGGGCATGGAGTCATTCATCCAGGTCTCGCCGGCCATGGCCGGGGCCACCTGCATCTGGCGCCGGCTCGCCGAGGACACCGACCAGAGTCTCAGCGAGGGGCTTGCCTACCTGCGCGCCCTGGAGGCACAGCATTACGCCTGAGCGCGCCTCGAGGCGGGCTGGTGCGCCCGCCAGGACTCGGACCTGGGCTCTGCGGTCTCGGAATCCCGGTCTTCCAGATTCCCGAGGGACAGCAGCATCAAGGTGGATCACGGTAGGTCATCACAGGCCGGGCCGGCCTGATCTCTTGCGCCCGAGGTCATCCGGGCACTCGCGGCGCCATGGCACTGCCTGACCGCAGTTACCCGTCCTCGTTCCCGTGCTCAAGCCGCCCATTCGGCGGAGGTGCTCATCGCCGCCGGCACCGTGGAGGCTCCCGAACATGAGGACCATGGCGGAATTCTGAACGACGTGAGCAGAGCAAGGGAACGGGCTATCAGTGAACATTCCCCAGATCAGCGCCATCGCTTAGTCGTCTCGCCCGAACCGATGGTACTGGTTGGCCACGAACAACCGCAGGCGGCTGTCCCGCCGGTCCGCGAAGGCCGCCAGGCCGTCCTCGCCCCGCTCCCCGCTGTGAAGCAGCTCCTTCGGCGTCACTGTGCTTGCTGACCAGCCAAGTGCTTCTTGCGTCCGCCAAAGCCGACGGACCGGAATGGCGTCGGGTCATACCGGAGCCGGGCCCACAAGAGATCGTTTGACCTGGAGGGAGTCGCGCTGTAGAATGAAGGCGAGTTCGTTATGTGGCGAAAGGACGCACTGACATGCGACGCGTAGTCCGGCTGGCAAAGGCACTTGCCGAACAGCACCGCCTGCGGGCGCTCTGCGCCCTCCGGGGGCGGGAGCTGTGTGTGTGCCAGATCGTCGCCCTGCTGGAGCTTGCGCCGTCCACGGTTTCGAAGCACATGTCCATACTTCATCGGGCCGGGCTGGTGGAGAGCCGCAAGACGGGCCGCTGGGTCTACTATCGGCTGGCAGGAGAGGACGCCCCGCCGGAGGCCGCAGAGGCCCTGGGCTGGGCCTTGAAGCATCTTTCCGGCACGCGCCAGGCCCGACGGGACGCCGAGCGGCTGGAGGAGATTCTCAGTACGGACCCGGAGAAGCTATGCGCAATGCGGGGGGAGGGATGACATGAGCGAAGCACGGGACAAGGAGGCGACTCGTCGCGCGGTGCGAGACGCGTACGGGAAGATCGCCGGGGAGAGCCGGTCCTGCTGCGGACCGAGTTCCTCGTGCTGCGGGGCCGCGGCTCCCGACGCGCTGGCGAGGGCCCTCGGCTACGAGGAGGCAGAACTCGCCGGGCTCCCCGAGGGGGCGAACATGGGCCTGTCCTGCGGCAACCCAACCGCGCTGGCCTCTTTGAAGCCGGGGGAAGTGGTCCTGGACCTGGGCAGCGGGGCAGGGCTGGACGTGTTTGTCGCCGCGCGCAAGGTCGGGCCGACCGGCCGGGCCATCGGTGTGGACATGACGCCGGCGATGGTGGGGAAGGCACGTGCAAACACGGTCGCCTTCGGTGAGCGGACGGGCCTTCAGAACGTCGAGCTCCGCCTGGGGGAGATCGAACATCTGCCCGTGGCCGACGGGTCGGCCGACGTGGTCATCTCCAACTGCGTCATCAACCTGTCGCCGGACAAGCCGCAGGTCTGGCGCGAGGTGGCGCGCGTGCTCAGGCCGGGCGGGCGGGCGGCCGTCTCGGACATCGCCCTGAAGCAGCCGCTGCCGGAGGCCCTGCGCAAATCGGTCGAGGCGCTCGTCGGCTGCATTGCCGGCGCCGTCCTCGTCCAGGAGACCGAGCGCATGGCGCGGGAGGCAGGACTGGCTGACATCCGGCTGGAGGAAGATGCGGCGGCTGTCGACGCGATGGCGCAGGGCAACGACGCCATTCTCGAGGAAGCAAGAGCTCTACTTCCGCCAGGCAAGAAGCCGAGCGACTACGTAACGAGCTTGAACCTCACCGCGCGCAAGCCTGCCGGCAAAGGTTAGAACCGGATAACGAATTGGACAGAGAAAGAAGCCCGGAGCATGAACGATGACGTATCCAAACAAGCGTCAGCCGTGAACCAGGGTGAGGGGGCTCCGCAATGTAGGCCCGGATGCAACTGTGCCGTGCCTTCGAGTGGCGGCAAGGTCAAGGCAGCCATTTGTCTGGTTGTTTTATTGGCAGTCGCCGGAATCATTGCCTATAAGGCGTTCAGCAGCAGGCAGCAAGATGGAAGCAACACCGTCGCTACTCGCGCGCAAGGATTCGCCGCCGATACGGCGGCACAGAACCCAGGACTTGAGAGAGAGTCATCGGCTCAAGACAGGGGCGAGCCGAATAAGGCGGCGCTGTCGGCAAGAGACGGCACGAGGATCGGAGAACACCTCGAATCCCTGAGCGAACTGAACGAGGTTGCCCTGGACCAGGACGCCGTTTTCATCTTTGTCCCGGCGAAAAAGGACGAGGTGGCCAGCGATACAACGAGAACGGCTGTCTTTTCCGGTCAGAGAACGCTGGATTCCAATGGCATCAAAGTGGGCTTGTACGCGCTGCAAACTACATCGCCCGATTACCCTGAAATCTCATCACAAGTTCAACTGCCTGCTGTGCTGGTCGCGTGCAAGGGCCGGGGAATGCGCGCCGTTTCAGGAGAGGTAACGGAAACGAAGCTGCTGCAGATGTTCATGGCTGTATCACGAGCTGGGGGGTGTTGTCCAGCGGGAAGCGGAGCGTCTGGCTGCCAATGAGGGGAATCCCGGCGTATGCTGCAATATGTAACTGAGAGATTACAGCAAGTATCCTCAGAACCGCTGGGGCTCGTTCTTGCGCTGCTCCTGGGTGTAGTGAGCGCAGCCAGCAGCGCCTGCTGCACGCTTCCTGCCCTAGGGCTGATTGTCGGGTTTTCCGGGGCCGAGGCGTCTGACACTCGCAAATCGGCCGCCAAGTCGGCGGTCTTCTTCACGCTGGGCATCATCGTGTCCCTCATGATCCTCGGCGCTGTTTCCGGCTTCGTAGGACAGGCCGCGCAGAGCATCCTAGGTCGGTACTGGAAGATCCCTGCGGGCGTTGTCGCCGTGCTCCTTGGGCTGGCCAGCTTGAAGCTTCTGCCATTCGACCTGTCGCTCGGTACAATCGGTTCAACAGGAAAGAAGCTGGGGCGACTGGGCCCGGTGTTGGCTGGACTTATTCTTGGCGCGATCGTTGCGATGAGCTCCCTGCCGTGCAACCCTGGCATCTTCATCGTCATTGGAGCAGCGATTCTTCAGGGCGCCGTCCTCTGGGCGAGTCTCCTGTTGGGGATGTTCGCCGTCGGGTTTGCCATACCATTGGGGGCCGTGATACTCGGCGTCTCGCTGGGTAGGGTGAGCCTGGCAGCGAGGGGAATGGACACTGCCATCCGCTGGTTGGCCGGAGGTGTCCTGGTGGCTGTCGGTTTTTACTTCCTTGTCACGTCCTGACTTCGGAAGGGACATGACTGTGGCACACGAGGGTCGCATCAATAAGCAGGCCAAGGGACTCAGCTTCTTCGAGAAGTACCTGTACGTATGGGTCATCCTCTGCATCGTGGTCGGCATCCTGCTGGGCAAGCTTGCGCCCGGGGTGGCGCAGTGGCTGGACGGGCTGGCCATCTACGTGGGGGAAGCCCCGGTGGTGAGCATCCCCATCGCCGTCTGCCTGTTTCTGATGATGTATCCCATCATGGTGAAGATAGACTTCGCCGAGGTGCTGCGGGCGGGGAAGAACGTCAAGCCCGTCGGCCTCACCCTTTTCGTCAACTGGGCGGTGAAGCCATTCACGATGTATGCCATCTCATTGGTGTTCCTGGGCGTGCTGTTTCGGGGATTCATCGGCCCAGAGGCCGTAGACCTGGTAAAGATGCCGTTCGGGCTCGAGCTGGATGTCGGAGCGCAGTACGGAGTCGGGACTGTGGTCGTTCATGACAGCGTGAAGATGCTTCAGGTGCCCATGTGGCGAAGCTACCTGGCCGGATGCATACTGCTGGGCATCGCGCCGTGCACGGCCATGGTACTGGTCTGGGGCTACCTGGCCCGCGGGAACGACGGCCATACGCTGGTGATGGTGGCCATCAACTCGCTGACCATGCTGTTCCTCTACGGTCCGCTGGGGGGCTTCCTGCTGGGGGTGGGCCGGCTGCCGGTGCCGTGGGAGGCGCTGGCGCTCTCGATAGGCATCTACGTGGCGCTGCCCCTGGTGGCGGGCTTCCTCTCACGCAAGTGGATCATCCGCGCGAAGGGACGCACATGGTTTGAGCAGAAGTTCCTGCATCTGCTCACTCCGGTGACCATTGCTGCCCTGCTGGTCACGCTGGTCCTTCTGTTCAGCTTCAAGGGCGACGTCATCCTGGGCAACCCGCTGACCATCGTCTGGATCGCAATCCCCCTTTTCATCCAGACAAGCCTGATCTTCGGGCTCGGCTACGGGCTCGCCCGGCTGCTGAAGCTCGACTATGAGGATGCGGCGCCGTCGGCGATGATCGGCGCCTCCAACCACTTCGAGGTCGCCATTGCCACCTCTGTGATGCTGTTCGGCTTGCAGTCGGGCGCAGCGCTGGCGACGGTCGTCGGAGTGCTGATCGAGGTGCCGGTGATGCTCATGCTGGTGAGGATCTGCCTCCGCACTCGGGGCTGGTTCTCCGAGTCACAGGCGGCGCGCGCCGCATAGGCCCGGGCTTCCCCGCCTCCCTGTCCGACTGGCCCGACCGTCCTCAACGATAGTCACTTGACAGGGTGGGGGGAGCAAGGTAAAGTCATAGTGATACGGTGGGAATACTAAAGGGGGATCGAACCCATGCAGTTCTCGACCAAGATGCGATACGGCAGTCGGGCGCTGGCCGAACTGGCCGCGGCGCATCCGGAAGGCACGGTGCCCGTGCGGGAGTTGGCCGAGAAACAGGATATCTCAGCCAAGTACCTCGAGCAGATAATGTCGCGGCTGAAAGCGGCCGGCATCGTGGAAGCTGTCCGTGGGCTTCACGGGGGCTACAGGCTGGCGGGCCCGCCCGGGGAGTGCCGGCTCAGCGAGGTGTTCGCGGCCCTGGAGGGTTCGCCGGCGCCCGTGGCCTGCGTGGACGAGCCCGGGGAGTGCCCGCTGGAGGGTTGCTGCCCTACCCGAGCGACGTGGTCCGAGGTGAAGGACGCCATACTGGAGGTGCTGGAGGACACGACGCTCCGGGAGCTGGCGGAGAGAATCAAGGAGAAGAGAGCTCGGCGGGAAGCGCCGATGTACTACATCTGATGAGCATCGCACATTGAACCCTACATCCTGGTGGAGGGCCCGATGAGCAGAATCTACGAGGACATAACCCGCACCGTCGGCAACACCCCGTTGGTCGGGCTCGACCGGATCGCCCAGGGAACCGCTGCGCGGGTGGTGGGCAAGCTGGAATCCTTCAACCCACTCTCCAGCGTGAAAGACCGCATCGGGGTCAGCATGATTGATGACGCCGAGCAGAGGGGGCTTCTCCAGGAAGGCACAACCGTGGTGGAGCCCACCAGCGGCAACACGGGCATAGCGCTGGCGTTCGTCTGCGCCGCCAGGGGATACAAGCTGGTCCTGACCATGCCGGACACGATGAGCATGGAGCGGCGCCAACTGCTACGCATCCTGGGGGCGGAACTGGTCCTCACCCCCGGGGAGGACGGCATGCCCGGAGCGGTGCAGAAAGCTGAGGAGCTGGTTGAGGAGATCCCCGGTGCCTTCATGCCCCAGCAGTTCAAGAACCCCGCCAACCCCCAGATCCACCGGGACACCACCGCCGAGGAGATATGGCGCGACACGGACGGCGAGGTGGACGTCGTGGTGGCGGGCGTCGGCACCGGAGGCACCATCACCGGAGTGGGACAGGCCTTGAAGGAGCGCAAGCCGGAGGTGCAGATGGTGGCGGTGGAGCCGGAGGGCTCCCCGGTGCTTTCCGGCGGCGGGCCGGGGCCCCACAAGATCCAGGGCATCGGCGCCGGTTTCATACCGGACGTCATGAGGCCGGACCTTGTTGATGAGATCGTGCAGGTCACCGACGAGCAGGCCGGACAGACGGCCCGGCGACTGGCCCGCGAGGAGGGCATCCTGGCCGGCATCTCCTGCGGAGCCGCCGTCTGCGCCGCCCTCCAGGTCGCCGCCCGGGAGGAAAACGAGGGCAAGCTTCTGGTGGTCATCCTGCCCGACACCGGCGAACGCTACCTGACCACGTGGCTGTTCGAGGAGGGCTGAGCGGCGCCGCAACTGCGCTTGGACGTGCGGCCGACGTTCAGCGGCCGGCGTTCTCTGAACCGAAGGGAGGAGTTTCGAGATGTCAGACAGGGTCTTTGCACCGACTGGAGAGAAGGACGTTACCCGGGCGATAGTGAGCAGCTTCTCGCAGATGCTCCAGCGGCACATAGAGAATGACTGCATCATCGTGGGCGCCGGACCGTCGGGGCTGACGGCGGCCCGCCTGCTCGCCCGCGAAGGTGTCAAGACGCTCCTGATAGAGCGCAACAACTACCTGGGCGGGGGATTCTGGCTCGGCGGCTACCTGATGAACAAGCTCACCGTCAGGGCTCCGGCCAACGAGATGCTGGAGGAGCTGGGAATCCCGCACGAGGAGGCTTCGCCCGGCCTCTACGTGGCCGATGGGCCGCACGCTTGCTCCAAACTCATCGCCGCCGCCTTCGACGCCGGGGCGGCCTGCCTGAACATGACCGCGCTCGACGACGTGGTGCTGGGGCAGGAGAACCGCGTCGGCGGAGTGGTCATCAACTGGAGCGCCGTCCAGGCCCTGCCCCGCCAGATCACCTGCGTGGACCCGGTGGCCCTGGAATCGAAGGTGGTCATTGACGCCACGGGCCACGACGCCTGCGCCGTGCACTGCCTCGGTGAGAGGGGTCTCCTGGAGGTCCCCGGCCACGGGGCCATGTCAGTGGAGCGGTCAGAGGAGGCGGTGGTCAACCACACCGGAGAGGTCCATCCGGGGCTGATCGTCACGGGGATGGCGGTGGCCGCCGCCTACGGACTGCCCCGGATGGGGCCCACCTTCGGCGCCATGCTGCTGTCGGGCAGGCGGGCCGCCCGGGAAGCCATGCGGCTGCTGAAAGCGCCGGAACAGCGCCAGACCGCGGCCATCGGAGCGTCCGCAGGCGGCTGAGCTGAACCCTCCGGTCATCATCCGAGGCAGACAGTGAAGCAGTCACTTGAGGAAAGGATCGCGGCGCTCCGGGCACAGCGTGACGCCGTCATCCTGGCGCACAACTACCAGCTTCCCGAAGTGCAGGACGTGGCGGACTTCGTCGGCGACTCGCTCGGGCTGAGCCGCAAGGCGGCGGAGACCGACGCCGATCTCATCGTCTTCTGCGGCGTCTACTTCATGGCGGAGACGGCGGCCATCCTCTGCCCGGACAAGACCGTCCTCATCCCCGACGAACACGCCGGCTGTCCCATGGTCGACATGACGCCGGTCAGCGCGCTCAGGGAGCTGAGAAGGCAGCACCCGGACGCGCTGGTCGTCACCTACGTGAACTCCAGCGCGGCACTGAAGGCGGAGAGTGACTGCTGTTGCACGTCGGCCAACGCCGTCTCCGTGGTGCGTTCCATCCCCGCCGACAGGGAGATCATATTCCTGCCCGATCAGTACCTGGGCTCTTACGTGCAGGAGCAGACGGGGCGGGGCCTGATCCTCTACCCCGGCTACTGCCCCACGCACGTGCGCATCCGACCTGCGGACATCCGCCGGCTGCTGCGGGAACACCCCGGCGCGGAGGTCATGGTCCATCCCGAGTGCAGGCCCGACGTGCGGGCGCTGGCCGACTACGTCGAGTCCACCAGCGGCATGTGCCGGAGGGCGCGAGAGTCGGAGGCAGACGAGATGATCGTGGGCACGGAGATCGGGCTGGTCCCCCGCCTGCGCAGGGAGAACCCGGGCAAGGAGTTCTACGTCGCCTCCGAGGCCCCCGCCTGCCCCAACATGAAGCGGACCACATTGGAACGGGTCTTCTGGTCTCTGGAGGAGATGC
>JAWOCH010000195.1:0-5595 GCA_046483865.1 Candidatus Brocadiia bacterium
CTCAAGCGACACGGTCCTGGCCGGCTGGTCACATGACTACGACCGCGTTGGCAATAAGAAGTACCAGGAGGCCCTGCACGACGCGACCGAAAGCGAACTGTACGACTACGACGGCGTCTACCGGCTGACCAGCTTCGAGCGGGGACAGCTCAACCAGGCGAAGGACGACATCGCCAGTCCCACGCGCGCCCAGACTTGCCGCAAAACGCTGGGGCATAGGTCCGGGGGCTGCACCCATCGGAGCAGCGCCCGGACGGCGTCGGACTGCGGGGGAGGGCGGGAGTGGGCACCGTCGGGGCGGGCTCAAGGCGAATGCGCGTGCTCGGCGTCTGCTGCGGCATACATGGCCACGACGTTCTCGGGCGGTACGTCCGGCTGGATGTTGTGCACGGCGTTCAGGACGTAGCCGCCGCCCGCACCGAGTTGCCCGATGCGCCGCTCGGCCTCGTGCTGCACCTCCTCGGGTGTTCCGTAGGGCAGAACGTGCTGAGTGTCCACGCCGCCCCAGAAGCAAAGCCGATCGCCGTAGCGGCTCTTGAGGCGCGTCGGGTCCATGTCCCTCGCGGAGACCTGGACGGGGTTGATCACGTCAACGCCCATCTCGGTCAGGTCCGGCAGGAATTCCGTGACCGAACCGCAACTGTGGTAGAAGATGCAGGCATCGGTGCGCTGCCTGACGAACTGGACCAGTTCCCTGTGCCGGGGCTTGACCAGCCGTCGGTAGAGCGGTGGTGCTATGAGGGGGCCTCCCTGCTGGCCGAGATCGTCCCCGAGCATGATGACGTGGATGCAGTCGCCGACCTCCTCCAGGAAATCCCCAAGTTCTGCCATGCGGATCTCCAGGATCTTGTCCGGAAGGGCAGCGGCGAAGGCCTCGTCCGTCAGCAGGTCAGTCATGAAGTCAATGAATCCGCGCAGATACCATGCCCGCTCGAACAGCGACGTGGCGGGATCGCCCACGAGCGCGTAGTCGGATTCCTCAAGCAGCATGCGGGCTCGCTGGCGGATGCCTTCAGTCAGGCCGGGGTCGTGCGGGTCCGGCCAGGGCTACGGTTTCCACCGACGTCCTTCCTCGATCATGTCCAGGTAGTTCCGCACGGGAGTGTAGCTGGCGACGGTGTTGCCCGAGCCCAGTGCGAACCGTCCTGGCGTGCACCGGCCGAGTATGCCTCTGACGTACTGCCGCAGCTCGGTCTCGGGCATTCAGCCCAGGTTATCCATGTCGAGGCCTCCCAGCGCCGCGACGCGGTCGCCGTTTGACCGCCCGGGAAGCTCGCATCCGAGATGTCAATACCAATCAGGCTCTGTCCATTCCTTTGCGCAAGGAGGCGGTCGAGCACGCACGATCCGCAGCCCGGGTCGACTACGCGATCGAAGGAACGAAGCCGCCGAGCGATGCGCTGCCGCACTGCTTGCTTGATCCGCTCGTAGAAGCCCTCCGGCACTCCGTGTGCCCGGCTGATTCGGCACTTTGGGGAGAGCTGACGAGCGTCGGCCGCTGCTGTGTTCCCAGTGGGCCGACGGGCGTGGAAGGCTGCGGTCTTCCCGCCCGACTTCGGGGTATCGAACATGATCCGATGTCTCGAACATGCGCCAAGTGGTGATCGGCGTGCTGTCCGTGACGCTGGCGGCAGTTGACACACCGTGGGTGGCCTGGTACTCTTCGGAACGACAGCTTAACGCACTAACCTGAGAGGACGCGCCAATGGAGTTCGAATACGTCTGCGTGGACCCTGAGCCGGTCGGCACCGAGAACGACGTGTGCCTGATAGCCGATGTCAACGGCGACGGGCTGAACGACATCATCATCGGAGGCAAGAAGGGGGAGGGCAACGTCGTCTGGTACGAGGCGCCGGGCTGGTCCCGCCACACGATCGGGACCGCGCGGTTCGAGGCAGGCGGCGTGACCCTCGACATAACCGGCAACGGCCGACCCGACCTGGTGGCCGGCAACGACTGGGGTGGCAACGAGCTGTACTGGTTCGAGAACCCCGGTCCGCCCTTCACCGAGTGGCCC
This sequence comes from Candidatus Brocadiia bacterium, assembly GCA_046483865.1. Lineage (GTDB taxonomy): Bacteria > Planctomycetota > Brocadiia > SM23-32 > SM23-32 > JAWOCH01. The sequence goes on from JAWOCH010000195.1 coordinate 2,018, forward strand.
ATGCGATTGATCGAGGATGACCTGCTGAAGTTCCACGATCAGGCGGTGGGCGATGTGGACGGCGACGGCCGGGACGAGATAGTCGTGCTCAGCCAGCAGAGCAAGATGGTCGTCTACTACGACATCCCCGACGACCCGCGTGTCAGTCCCTGGCCCCGGGAGTGCCGCCACACTGTCTGCGAGGGCCTGGAGGTGGAGGGTGCGGCCGTCACCGACCTGGACGGGGACGGGGAGCTGGAGATCGTCGCTGGACCCTACTGGTTCAAGCGAGAGGGTGGATCGTGGCAGCGCCATCCCATCGCGCCGGACTTCGTCATGACGTGCGTGGCCGTGGGTGACCTGGACGGCGACGGCCGCCCGGAGGTCGTGCTGAGCGAGGGCGAAAGCGACCCGGGCCGGCTGGCGTGGTTCTCCGGGTTTCCCGAGTGGGAAATGCACCCGCTACGCGACGACCTGTTCCACCCGCACAGCCTGCAGGTGGCGGACATGGACGGGGATGGCCTGCCGGACATCTTCGTCGGGGAGATGGGACTGGAGGGCTACCCGAACCCGAGGCTGCTCGTCTACCGCAACCGGGGCGACGGCACCTTCGAAGAGGTGCTGGTTGACGAAGGGCGGCCCGTCCATCACGCCAAGGTGGGCGTGCTGCCCGGCTCCGACCTACCGTCCATCGTCGGCAAGCCCTACTCGCCGCTCTCCCGGGTGGACCTGTGGCTGAACAGAGGCTGAGTCGCGCGGCATCCTGGGACCTGCGAAACCCAGATCAGCAGACGTGCGCCGGCGGCAGGCCGTTCGGCCAGGAAGCGCCGGAGCGTCGCCTGCCGACTCACCGGGGTTCCCAGAGGTGGACGTACTTCGACTCCATCCAGGCGTGGCTGATGATGCCGAGGCGGCCGGGTCCCAGCTCGAGGAGTTGCGTGCCGTCGTGGTGCTCGAAGCGCGGGTCCACCAAGTGCCGCGTCCATGCCCGGCCGGCCGGATCGGCCTTCTCGTAGATGAACAGCCGGCAGCGCTTCCGGTAGGGCAGGAACGGGTCGTGTTCGCCCACCACGATCTCGGGCTCACCGTCGCCGTCCAGGTCGGCCACGTCGAGTGAGTGGGGAGAGCGGACCTTGTCAATGACGTGGACCGGCCACGGCGTATCGGCCGGGTCGCCGGGATTCTCGATCCACGCGATGGGCGCGAAGTGCGCCTCCTTCGCCTCGCCCCAGTCCACGTCCTCGACCACGTAGACGACGTCGGAGTGCCCGTCGCCGTTGACGTCTGCCACGCGCACCCGCGCCACGCTCTCGACGTCCGCCAGCTTGACCGGCTCGAAGGTGCCGTCCCCCAGGTTCCGCAGCCACCACGGCCCGGCCACCATGTCCAGATGGCCGTTGCCGTCCAGGTCGCAGGCCACCATCTCCTCCCCGTAGGGCACCTCGGCAAGCGTACGGACCGGCCACGGGCCGCCGGCCGGATCGGAAGGGATTTCGAAGAGCTGAGGGGGCACGTCCTGGCTGGCGTTGTGGTAGCCGGTCAGCATGGCGAGACCGTCATCCGGCAGCAGCGGGGCCACCAGCACGGCATGCGCCCAGTCGCCGTGGCCCACTCCGATGTCGTGCTCCTCCCACTCGCCGGCCTCCGGGGCGATGGGCCTGAGCCAGCAGAAGTCGCTGCACAGGCTCTCGTAGCCCTGCTCGGCGCCTTCCCGCTGGCGGCTGGCGATCAGTTCCGGGCGCCCGTCGCCGTCGAGGTCATATGCGCAGTGGATCTGGTAGATGCCCGGTATCTCGAACCGCCTCCAGTCCGGGTTGCGATACCACCAGCCGCCGCAGACAACGTCTGGCCGTCCGTCGCCGTCTACGTCTGCGGCCAGGATATCGGTGGCGGCGTACGGCTTGTCGCGGTCGAGCATGCGGTGCTGCCATTGGGTCAGCGGCGAGGGCTTGTCTTGCTTCTTGAAGACGTGCACCTTGGGGAACTTCCACTCCTTGCCGGCGATCTCCCACTTGCCATCGCCGTCCACGTCGGCGGGTTGGGCTTCGTGCGTGCCGCAGCCCTTGTAGAGCACCTTACGGTCCCAGGTAGCGCCTCCGTCGCCGGTCGCGTATTCCAGCAGGCGGGCGTCGTAGTTGTAGAAGTCCACCCAACCGCCGCTGGCCATCTCGGCCACGAAGAAGTGGGCCCGTTTCGCGCCGCGCCAGGCGTGCAGCGAGTGGGCGTACTGCAGGTCGGTGGCCAGCCTGTGCTCGATCCAGTCCTGGCCGTCGCCGCCCAGCCTGTTCTCGAACCACGAGAGATAGCCGTCCACGTACTCCGCCTCGGCGATGACGACGTCGGGGCGTCCGTTCCCGGTCACGTCGAGCGGGGCGGCGCGCGTCATCTCCCGGAAGTTCGGGGCGAAGATCCGCCTCCTCCACGGGCCGCTGAACGGGCCGCCCTGCGGTGCGTCGAACCAGGCCGGCCCCACGACGATCTCCAGGACGCCGTCCCCATCCAGGTCCGCCACACACGTGCCGTCGGTGAAGCATCCCTCATGCACGACGTGTCTCTGCCACGGCCGGGTCAGGTCTGCGCCGGGCTTGTGGATGTAAACGCCGGGCGTAGGTGTGTAGGCCGCGATCACCAGCAGCTCCCGGACGCCATCGCCGTCGAAGTCGGCGAACAGGATGTCGTGAGCGTTCCCGGGGTGGTCGGTGACAATGTCGTGCCGGCACCACGGGTCGTCCGGAGCATCCCCCCGCTCAAACCACGCCACCCCCGGCGGGTCCCCGCTGGAGGAGACGACCTCTTCGATGCCGTCGCCGTTCACGTCCTCCACGACAAGCCCGACACTGAAGTTGCCCTCAGCAATCAGGCCGTGCTCGAAGGTCGTCGGCCTGTACCAGAGCAGGCCTTCGCCGCCGCCGATGACCATCTCGGGCCGGCCGTCCCCGTCTATGTCGCCCACCGCGCAGCTTCCTGCGGCAGACAGCGGAGGGTCGGCGTCCAGTATCGTCAGTTCCCACAAGCTACGCGAGCTGTTCAGTTGCATCACAAACGTTCCTCACTTCAGGTGGTCGGCCTCCGGCTCCAACGCGCGGCCCATGTTCACACTCCCAGCCAGCCCGCACGTGCCATGAACATGGCGCATCCAGGCCTATCCGGCTCACGGCGGCCACGCGCAACGCCGGGCCTCTGCGGTTCAGTCCTGGGGCGTTGACGACTCAGGCATCACAGCATAGATCGCGACGCACCGGATGATCAAGTTCCTTGGTGGGCAGGCCGTTGTCGAACCCCGCTGCGCTTAACCACGGGGCAGAAGCCAAGGAGGAACCTGCCGGGGGCCCGCCGCTGACGCTTGCGAAGGAAGAAGCAATGGGTGTGCTGACCTGTCCGTTTGGCGCCCCACAACTTGAGAGGCGACAATATCTGTCACCATGTGGAACACTGCTCGTGCCGCCGGCGTGTCCGAGACGGCCACCTCCCTCAGCTTCCGTGAGGCCACGGTGGGCACCTCCCCGCGAGACGAACGGAGAAGTATGGTATCATAGCAACACGCTGCACTTGGTATACGGCCTCACCGACAACGCGGAGTCCGTCGTGGAGACATACCG
>JAWOCH010000401.1:0-5479 GCA_046483865.1 Candidatus Brocadiia bacterium
CGCGCTGCCGGAAGTCATCCCCCCGCCCCTGGCGCGGGGGACGTTCGCCCGAGCGCACGCGGGGGACGTGCGCCCGGCGGAGCCGTTCCGGCTCTTCCCAGCCGACGCCTGCCCTGAGGTGCAGCGGCGCAAGTTCCAGCTCAAGTACCAGACGCGGAGCTGCTTCGTCCTGAGTGCAGACCGGGAGATCAGCGTGCCCGTCCGTCCGGTTGCGGGCCAGGCGCTGGTCTTCGCCGTGGCCGTGGACAGGCCCCGGCCCGGCGGTGAGTTCGCCCTGTCGCTCGCCGCAGAGGCATCCGACACCGAACCCCGCGTGCTGTTCGAGTGGCAGTTCCCGTCCGCGTCGGCGGACGCCGCCGTCTGGCAGCCCGTCCGCGTGGAGCTGGATCGCTACGCCGGCCGGCAGATCACGCTGCGCTTCACTGCCCGCGTTGACGCGCCCGAGGCGGCCCTGCTGCTGGCCGAGCCACGCCTGGAGGGGCCCCCCTCCGCGGAGCGGCCCAACGTTGTGCTCTACATGATCGAGACCCTCCGCCGCGACCACCTCAGCGTCTACGGCTACCACCACCGGACCACCCCCTTCCTGGAGCGGCTGGGGCGGGAGGCCGTCGTATTCACCGGCTCGCACAGCCAGTCGAGCTGGACCAAGCCCTCGGTAGCCAGTTACCTGACGGGCCTCCACCCCGGCCAGCACGGTGCCCTGACCGGCCTGGACCGGCTGGGCGGCCCCTTCCTGACGCTGGCCGAGATGCTCCGCGAGGAGGGCTACAGCGCCGGCGGGTTCTGCGCCAGCCCCGTCGTCAGCAACCCCAGCTTCAACTACGACCAGGGCTTCGACGTGTTCACCGATGAGCGCATGGTCAGGGGGGAGCACCTGATCGCCGACGCCGTGGAGTGGCTTGACCGGGAGCGGCCGTCTCCCTTCTTCATGTGGCTGTTCACCTACGACCCGCACGCGCCCTACCGGGCGCCGAAGCGCTACAGGGAGCACTTCGCCGGCCCCTACCACGGCCCGCTGAAGGAGGTGGAGCGCTTCGCCCGGCCGGCCTTCCGACAGGCCCTGGGCGGCGGGATTGCGCCGCAGGACGTGGACTATGTGAAGGCGCGCTACGACGGGGAGATACTCTACAGCGATGCCGTGCTGAGTGACTTCGTCTCCGCCCTGAAGCGGCGCGGCCTGTGGAACAACACCATCCTGATCGTCTGCGGCGACCATGGGGAGGAGTTCTACGAACACGGGGACTGGGACCACGCGCGCGACCTGTTCCCGGAGAAGCTGCGCGTGCCGCTGCTGATCAAGCTGCCGCGCCAGCGCCGTGCCGGTTCGCGAGTGGGCGGGCTGGCCAGTTCAGTGGACCTGGTTCCGACGCTGCTGCCGCAACTGGGCCTGGAGCCGGACCTCGCGCTGCCCGGACGCGACCTGCTGGCCTCCGGCGGCGATGACACGGGGCGGGAGCTGCACTTCGCCGAATACTGGGAGCCGCACTACACCGAGCGCGACGGGCGGATGATCACCCACATCGTCGCCGTCCACCACAGCGTGATCGGCCCGCGCTACCAGTACGTCTGGCAACAGCATCGGCTGCCGGCCGACCTGACGGAAGTGGCCCGGGGGCGGGACTGTCTGTGGATCCTGAGCCGGGGCGGCGAGATATGGCTGTACCAGCCCGCCTCCCCTGAGCGGTCCGACGAGCGGCGGCGCGAGCACGTGGCCGGCCGCCTGCAGCAGATCTCCGCCGGGCCCGACGGAGGAGTATGGGGCATCAATGAGGCAGGCGCCCTGTTCGCCCGGCTCGGCGTCAGTTCCCGCAGCCCGACTGGGAGTTCCTGGCAGCAGTTGCCGGGCGAGTATCGCTCGGTCACGGCCGGGCCTGCCGGCGTGTGGGCCGTGGACGCCGCCGGCAGGCTGCTGCGGCGCACCGGGATCACCGACGACGAACCTACCGGCGACCGCTGGGAGCCGTGCGGCGAGGGCTGCGCGCAGGTCAGCGCCGGCGCGGGCCGCGTGTGGGTTGTGGGGGAGGATGGCTCCGTCCGGTGCGGACCGACGACAGCCGGCCCGGCGCCCGAAGCGGACGCATGGACGGACCTGGAAGGCGCCCTGCAGCGCGTGGACGCCGGGCCGACGGGCGTCGTCTGGGCACTCGACCGGGGGGGACAGGCGCTGGTTCGGACGGGCATCACGCCCGAGCAACCGGCCGGAACCGGGTGGGACTCACTGCCGGACCGGCTGGTGAGCGTGGCCGTCGGCGCCGAGCACGTCTGGGCTGTCGGCGAAGACGGGCAGTTGCTCGTGCGCGTCGGCGTCTCGACGTCAACGCCGCAGGGCACCTCGTGGCAGACCATGGACCGCTCCACCGCCCCGCAGGAATCACTGTATGACCTGGTGGTCGATCCCGCTGCGCAGCGAGACGTCGCCGATGAGTATCCGGACGTTCTCGCCCGGATGGCGGAGCTTGTGCGGGAACGCTACCAGCGAACGGGCCTGACCATCGCCGTCAACGGCACGGGCCGGCGGCGCACCGTGCGGGGCACGGTTGAGGCGGAAGGCGTCATCAGCGAGGTGGAACACCAGCGGGTCGAGCCGGAAGACGTGGTGGCACTCGCGACCGACCGCCGTTCGCTGAGCTTCGAGCTTCAGGTCACAAGCGACGACGACGTGCTGCACCTGCGCACGGATCCCCCGGCGACGCGGCTCACGGTGCGGCTGCAGGGGGCGGAGGGCGAGTCGGTGTTCGTGGGGCCGCAACGGGCCGCTCACGCCGGGGGCACCGTCGAGATCGGCCCCGAGCCCGGTCCGGCGGATGCGGCGTTCGGCCATGCGGTGAAGTACGCCACGGGCAGCGAAGGCGGCGTGTTCATCTGGCGTCGGCTGCCGGCGGGTGAGCGGCAAAGCAGGCCCATAACTCCGGAGGAGGAGACCATGCAGCAGTTGCGGGACCTGGGCTACCTCTAACAGCTTCTCAGGCGCTTAGCTGCCAGACGCCTTCGGAGTCCTCATCCTCCAGCAGCAAGCCGCCGGAGCTGTCCTGCGTCGAGCCGCTCGATTCCAGCAGCCAGGCCGACGTCGTGTCTTCGCTCTGCGAGGCGGGGCCCTCCGGTCCTTCGGTCTGGATGCCGGTCAGGCCTACGGACACCTGTCGTAGCCGGCCCATGACCGACTCCCAGTCCGTGCCCTCGGGGATGCTCGTGACGTCAACGCCCATGCGGCGCACGATGGCGTCGCTCGGATCCACGGCCCAGACCTCTCCCCAACCGCAGCAGACGTGCGCCAGGCTGCCGGAGACGCGCGTCCAGCCGGTGCCCAGAATGTTCGAGCCACTCACGCCCTCGCGCACGAATATGCCGCCGTTGGCGTTCAGGCCCCATACCAGGCCCATCTGCCCCACGCTGATCTGTGCCAGTTTCCCGGGCACACGAAGCCAGCCCGTGCCGGTGGGTGCGGACGTGCTGACGCCGTCGCGCACGAAGATGCCGCCGTTCGAGTTCAGACCCCACGCCACTCCTTCGCCCACCGAGACGGAGGCCAGCTTGCCCGGCACGCGGTCCCATCCGGTGCCGGTGGGTTCAGACTCGCTGATTCCCGTGCGCACGAAGATACCGTCGTTGGAGTTCAGGCCCCACATCAGGCTCGCTTCGCCCACGCTGACCTGGACCAGCTTGCCCGGCGCCCGCATCCAGGCCGTGCCGGCGGGATTGCTCATGGCGACGCCTTCACGCACGAAGATGCCGCCCGCCGCGTTGATGCCCCACGCCGCGCCCTCTCCGACCGAGACCTGTTCCAGCTTGCCGGCCACGCGGTCCCATCCCGTGCCGGCAGCCACCTCCAGGGCAATGCCCTCGCGGGCGAATATGCCGTCCGCCGCGTTCAGCCCCCATACCAGGGGCGACGCGTCCCGGTCGTGCACGAAGATGTCGCGCACGCCGTTGGTATCGTCCGCAACCAGGTTGGTCGCCAGGGACTCGAAGCCCACGTAGCGGCCGTCGGGGCTGATGTCCAGCGTGAAGCTGCCTCCGTTGCTCTGCACGCCGCCGGAAGCCTCGCTGACCCGCTCGACGCCGCCGGCCAGCCGGTCATAGACGAACACGTCCCACTCGCCGTTGGTATCATCGGAGACCAGGTTGGCAGCGTAGGAGTAGAAGGCGACGAACCGGCCGCCGGCGCTGATGGCCGGCTCCCAACTGCCGCCGTCCCCCTCGGTGCCGTCGGTGGCCAGGCTCACACGCTCGGTGGTGTCCGTGTCCCGATCGTATACGAACACATCGGCGGCAGCGTTGGTGTCGCCGGAGACCAGGTTGGTCGAGGTTGAATCGAAGGTCACGTACCGCCCGTCGGCGCTGATGGCGGGGGCCGTGCTGTTGCCATCGCCCTCAGTGCCGCCCGAGGAGACGCTCACGCGTTCGATGGTGTCCAGATTGCGGTCGTAGACGAACACGTCCGGCTTTGCGTTCGTGTCGCCGGCCACCAGGTTGGTTGCTCGGGACTCGAAAGCGACATAGCGGCCGTCCGCGCTCAGGTCAGCCTTCCAGCTCTGGTCGTCGCCCTCGTCGCCGCCACTGGACAGGCTCACCCGCTCGATGGAGTCCGTGTCCCGGTCATAGACGAAGATGTCTCGCTCGGCGTTCGTGTCGTCCGTTACAAGGTTGGTAGCGTTCGACTCGAAGGCCACGTAGCGGCCGTCGCTGCTGATGGCCGGCTGCCAACTGCCCTGGTCGCCCTGCGTGCCGTCAGTGGCCAGGCTGACGCGCTCCACGGTGTCGGTGTCCCGATCGTAGACGAACACGTCGGTCTGGCCGTTGGTGTCACTGGCCACCAGGTTGGTCGCTCCGGAGTAGAAGGCCACGTAGCGGCCGTCGGGCGTGATGGCCGGGGCGTAGCTGCCTCCGTTGGCCTCGGTCCCGTCGGAGGCCACGCTCACCCGCTCGATGGTGTCGAGCTGGCGATCGTAGACGAAGATATCGGGCTCAGCGTTGGTGTCGCCGGACACCAGGTTTGTGGCGGAGGAGTGAAAGGCGACGTAGCGCCCGTCTTCGCTGAGTGCCGGTTCCCAGCTTCCGCCGTCGGCCTCGGCGTCATCCCAGGCCAGGCTGACCCGCTCTGTGATGGCGCTCAGCAGCAGGCGCGGTTCGAGCTGCTCGAGTTCCAACGCCCCCCGCCCCGACCTCCTCTCGACGCATTCATCTCTTCTCTCACGCATCTCTGCCTCCTCGCCATGCCGGGCCGACCCGGGCACTGCACGGGCCTGAGCCGGCCGTTTCCGAATCGCCCTTGCGGACAGTCCCACCGTAGCGATTCTACGTCCGTAAGTGCCTTCGGTCAAGGCGTTACCGGTCAGGCAGGAGGCAATCTACGGCTGCCGGCGGGACAACGCTGGTAGATGACAGACAGACCACACGTGCCAAGGGGCCGACGGGAAGTACATAGCGGGTGTCCGATATCCGGCGGCTGAGATTGCAGGGGGGAAGGCGTAGTATTACA
>JAWOCH010000008.1:0-13502 GCA_046483865.1 Candidatus Brocadiia bacterium
GTTCACGCCGGAGCAGGACCGGTCCTCATGGCATCTCGAAGTCGTGATCCGGATGCTTGACGGTCAGCACGGGGCAGGGCGCCTTGCGGACCACCTTCTCCGCGACGCTGCCGATCAGGAGCTGCCGCAGGCCGCTTCGCCCGTGCGTGCCCATGACGATCAGGTCGGCCTCCACCTGGCGGGCGAAGTCGATGATCTCTACGAAGGGGCTGCCGGTGAGCACCTCCGCCTCCACGTCCGCGTGCTCGGAGCGGCACTGCTCGAGTTTCTCATTCAGGTGCTCCCGTGCGTTCTCCTCCAGCTCCTCCACCGGCATGCTCAGGTCGGGCACGCCGGCCATGCTGTAGGAGGGCAGGAAGGGCATCTCCACCACGTGCACCACCGTGAGTTCGGCGCCGAAAAGCCTTGCCAGCGAGAGCGCGTAGCGCAGTGCGTGGTCGGAGTACTTCGAGAAGTCAACGGCGCACACGATCTTGTCGAATCGGATCTCCTCCACGGCTCCGGCCTCCTGATTGAGCTTGACGGTCATTGCCCCGCGCGGCTGCGGGTCTGAAGTTTTTCCTCCGGGCTGGTCAGACGATGATACCGCGGCATGAGTTGCATGGGCTCCACGTGCCGTCCGGCGCGGAGGCGAGCCAGCCCCAGACGCACCACCTCCTCGGCCCGTGCCGTGGCCAGCTCGTCCGGACCGATGCGCAGGCGCGTTGCGCCGAATGCCTCCGGGTTGGCCGTGATACCGCTGCCGAAAACCAGCGCGCCGTCCGGCATCTGTGCGGCCAGCTCGGCGGCCGGCAGGCAGAGCACGCCCGTGGTATCCCGCCAGCCGCCATCCCATCGGAACAGCGTACCGTAGACCTTCCCCCGGCGGGCGTCCTGCACGGGACAGGCCACCCGACAGCCCCACTCGTCGGGATCCACGTTCTGCACCTTCACCTCCAGGGTGGGCACACCCGCGCACAGCCAATCCAGTGCGTAAGCCAGCGTCTTCGCGCACGCAACGCCTATACGCAGGCCCGTGAACGAGCCGGGCCCCTGGCTGACGGCGACGGCGTCCACGTCGGCCTTCGCCACTGCGGCATCGCACAGCACCCGGTCCACGGCAGGCACCAGATCCCGCGCTCGACGTTTGCCCTCCGGGAAGGCGTAGCTGGACAGGATGGTGCTCTCGTTCCCGACGGCCAGGCTGCCGGTGCGGCCGCTGGTCTCTATGCCCAGTGCGATCATGGCGGTCGTGCTTCCAGGTTCGGATGCTCAGAAAGCCGGCGGAAGGTCCGTTCGAGGGCCTCAACGATGGCCTCCCGGTCACTGGCGTACCGCTGGCGGTACTGCACGCTGACCTGCCAGAGCATCTGTCCGTCACCAGCCGCGTGGCAGGCCAGCTCGTAGTTCACAACTGCCCAGGACCAGAAAAACACGTAGCGCAGTTCTGAGTCGTGGACGTGCGCCGTCAGGTAGTAGGACAGGCCCAGCGCATCGGCATGGCGCCGGAGCTGCTTGTCGGTGGGCTGGAGCGTCGGCTGCAGATCGGCTTCATTCAGCAGTCGCTCCCACTGCGCCTGGGGCATCACGTCGAGACCACCCGCATCCGAGGCGATGCAGGCCAGTCGCTCGCCGAAATCCTCGGCCAGGTCGGCCGTGGCGATGCGGCCCCATGAGGTCAGTCCGGTGCCCGAAAACGGGTCCGGAGGCACCGTCACGCGAAGCACAGCGCCCCTGCCCTCAGGTGTCAGGGCATAGTTCCCGACTCCCTCGATATCAGTCCCCGGGCATGTGCCGCACCCACTGCCACTCAGGGCGCAGAGCAGTGTGACCGACAGCAGCACGGCGGCGCGCATGGCCACGACAAGCCCCCGGCCAAGTCAGGACGATTACCAGGTGGCATTATAGAGGGCAGACGTTCGGCTCACAACAAGCCGGCGACGCCGCTGGCGCCGGGGCCGCGGGCGGGGCAACTGGCGAGCCCGTGGGCGCCGGTTTACCGTTGACATGAGCGGTCCGCGGCGGTAAACTACACTAAATAGGTGATATTTGTCTGCTGGGAGCAGCGCGATGAAGCTGTCAACACGGGTCAGGTATGGGTGCCGGGCAATGGTGGACCTGGCACAGCGCGAAGGAGACGGGCCGGTTCCCCTGGATGATCTGGCCGAGGAGCAGCACATACCCCGCCGCTACCTGGCGAAGATCCTCCAGGACATGCGGCGCGCGGGCCTTATCCGCAGTCTGCGCGGCGCCGGAGGGGGCTATGAACTGGACGTAGACCCCCGCCAGACCACACTGCGGGATGTTTGGGAGGCGCTGGAGGGGCCGTTCCGACCGGTCGAGTGCCTGGAGCGGCCAGCCGGCTGCGACATGGTCGAGGAGTGCGTGACGCGCGACGTCTGGGCGGAGATGGCCGAAACGCTGAACCGCGTGCTGGAGTCGGTCACGGTGGCCGGCCTCGCGCAACGCCACGCGAAGAAGGTCGAGGACGGTTCAGGGGACGGCGAGAAGGAAGGAGCCCGACGGTGACCATCTACATGGACCACAGTGCGACGACGCCGGTGCGAGCGCTGGTAACAGAGGCCATGCTGCCGTTCCTGGGCGGGCGCTTCGGCAACGCCTCCAGCGTGCACTCGGCGGGCAGAGAAGCCCGACAGGCCGTGGAGGAGGCACGCGAGACGGTGGCGGGCGGCCTGGGGGCAGCGCCGGAGGAGATTGTGTTCACCAGCGGGGGGACCGAGAGCGACAACTTCGCCCTGAAGGGCGTTGTGGCGGCGGCCGAGCGCGCCGGGAAGTGCATCGTCACGTCCGCGATCGAGCATCCGGCCGTGCTGAACACCTGCGCTTACCTGGCGAAGCAGGGATTCAACGTCACGCGCCTGCCGGTGAACTCGGAGGGCCTCGTCGAGCCGGGGGAACTGCGGCGCGTCCTCCAGGCGCACGGCGGGGACGTCGTGCTGGTCTCAGTGATGATGGCCAACAACGAGGTGGGCACCGTCCAGCCCGTCCGCGAGCTGGCGGCCATAGCGCACGGCGCCTCCGCCCTGTTCCACACCGACGCCGTCCAGGCGGTGGGCAAGATACCGGTGGACGTGGATGCGCTGGGCGTTGACCTGCTGTCGTTGTCAGGCCACAAGTTCTACGGGCCGAAGGGCGTCGGCGCGCTCTACATCCGCCGCGGCACCCGCATCCAGCCGGTGCAACACGGCGGGCACCACGAGAGCAACCGCCGCGCCGGCACCGAGAACGTGCCGGGAATCGTCGGCACGGCGCGGGCGCTGGAGCTGGCCTGCGCGGAGATGGACGCCCAGGCCCTGCGGCTGCACGAACTGCGCGACCGGCTGCAGCAGGGGCTGCTCGAGCGCGTGCCGGACTGCCGGCTGAACGGGCACCAGGAGCGCCGACTCCCCCACCTGCTGAACATCAGCTTTCGCAACGTCGAGGGGGAGAGCATGCTGCTGGCGCTGGACGCCGAGGGGGTCTGCGTCTCCACGGGTTCTGCCTGCACCAGCGGCACGCTGGAACCGTCCCACGTGCTGACCGCCATGGGCATCCCGCCGGAAGTGGCCCACGGAAGCCTGCGTTTCTCCCTGGGCCGGGACAACACGCGGGAAGAGGTCGAGTATGTGCTGGACGTGCTTCCGCCGATCATCGAGCGTCTGCGCAGCATGTCGCCCTTCAGCACTCAGGCAACCGAATGATGGAGGCCACCGTGCCGGCTGACGGCAAAGCGCGCGGCGCCGTTGTGGTGGGGCTGTCCGGCGGCGTGGACAGCGCCGTGGCGGCTGCTTTGCTTCGGGACCAGGGATACGAGGTGCGGGCGCTGTTCCTGCAGCTGCCCGTTTTCGGCGGGTCTGACAACGCCGCCGCACGCGACGCGGCGCAGCGGGTCAGCGAGCATCTGGGCGTTCCGCTGGAGCAGATGGACGCGCGGGAGCCGTTCGAGCGCAATGTCCTGGAGGAGTTCGCAGACGCCTACGCCCAGGGCCGCACGCCGAACCCCTGCGTGCGCTGCAATGATCGGGTGAAGTTCCGACTTATGATCCAGCATGCCGAGCAAGTCGGTGCACGCCGTGTTGCGACAGGACACTACGCAAGGATCGTGAAGCCGGATGGGACGGAGCGCCCCATGCTGGCCCGAGGGCGGCAAGGCGACGATCAGTCCTACTTCCTCTATGCGCTCGGGCAGTCAGTCCTCAGCCGCGCTCTGCTGCCCCTCGGCGATATGCACAAGAGCGATGTACGCGCACTCGCGGCCGACCTGCACCTGCCAGTCTCTCAAAGGCCGGACAGCCAGGACCTGTGCTTCCTCGCCGGGGGGCACTACCGCGAATTCCTGTGGGACCGGCGGCCGGATGCGTTCCGCCCGGGGCCCATCGTCCACGTGTCCGGCCGGGTGCTGGGCGAGCACGAAGGCATCGCCTGCTACACCATCGGGCAGCGGCGAGGGCTGGGCATCGCCCACTCCGAACCGCTCTATGTGGTGGAACTCGACCCGCAGAAGAACACCGTCGTGGTGGGCGAGAGAGAGCACGTGCTGCGCGCGGAGATGACCTTGCGGCAGGTCCACTGGATGGCCAGCCGGCCCCAGGACGGGCCGCTGTCCGCCCGTGTGAAGATACGCTACAATCACCCCGGCGCGCCGGCCCGTGTCGAGACGACAGGCCGGCAGCGCGTGCGCGTGCGGTTCGCCGAGCCGCAGGAGGCGCCCTGCCCCGGCCAGGCCGCCGTGTTCTATCGCGGCGACGTGGTTCTCGGCGGCGGCGTCATTGATCAGGTCGCTGAGAGGAACACATGAACCTGTCTTCCGAACTCGAAAGCAAGCTGGATTCACTGCGCGGGGAGCTGCGCGCGATGGACTCCGTGCTGGTCGCGTTCTCGGGCGGCGTAGACAGCACGTTCCTGGCGGCCGTTGCGCGGGAGACGCTCGGGCGCGACGCCGTGCTGGCGGTCACGGCGCGCTCGCCCACGTTCCCGGAGTGGGAGTTCGAGGAGGCCCGCCTGCTGGCGGACGAGCTGGACCTGCCCCACCTGGTGATAGAGTCACATGAACTGGAGGAGCCCCAGTTCCGGCTCAACCCGCCCAACCGGTGCTACTACTGCAAGAAGGCCCTGTTCAGCCGCCTGAAGGAGGTGGCCCGCGAGCACGGCCTGGTGCACGTGGCCGATGGCACGAATGCGGACGACACGGGCGATTTCCGTCCGGGCATGAAGGCGTCTCGGGAGCTGGGCATCAGGCAGCCGCTGCTGGACGCCGGACTGAGCAAGGACGACATACGCGCCGTATCGCGCGAGATGGGCCTGCCCACGCACGACAAGCCGGCGGTCGCCTGCCTGGCCTCGCGGTTCCCCTATGGCAGTGAGATCACACGCGAAGGCTTGCGGCGCGTGGAGCGGGCGGAGGATCTGTTGCGCGGGCTGGGCTACCGGCAGTTTCGCGTGCGCACCCATGACGACATCGCGCGTATCGAACTGGGACCGGGCGAGGACGCGGAGCGCCTGCTGCGCGAGCCTACCCGCCGGGAAGTCGTTGAGCACCTGAAGAAACTGGGTTACGATTACGTGGCCCTGGATCTGGAGGGCTACCGCACCGGGAGCATGAACGAACCGCTGGCGGCAGAATCAAAGGGGGAGGGCTGAGCCGTGTACAGCGAGACGGTCATGGAGCACTTCACCAATCCCCGCAACATGGGGGAGGTCGAGGACCCCGACGGCGTCGGCCAGGTGGGCAACCCCATCTGCGGCGACGTGATGAAGATCACCATCCGCGTCGAGGACGGGCGCATCGCAGACTGCCGCTTCAAGACCCTCGGCTGCGCCGCTGCCATCGCCACCAGCAGCATCACCACCGAGATGGCAAAGGGCAAGACGCTGGAGGAAGCGCTCGAGATCAGCCGCCGGGAAGTGGCCGACAAACTCGGCGGCCTGCCTCCCCAGAAGATGCACTGCTCCAACCTGGCCGCCCAGGGGCTGCACGCGGCCATCAAGGACTACCTGGAACGCACCGGCCGCCCGGTGCCCGAAGCGCTTGTCGGCCTGACCGAGGAGGCAGAGGAGCCGCACTGAGGACGGCGTCCGGGAGAGCGAAGGTCCGCGGCATACGGTGGCGGGACGCGCTCTGTCGCGTCCGTCTCTTTCCCCGGCCACGCGGAAGCGTGGCCCTCCAGATGGCGTTCACCGCATGCCCTGAGGTGTGTAGTCCGGCAGGCCCCCGTCCGGGGCCATCTGCGCCTCCAGGCGAGTGAACTCCGGCAGCGGCTCGCCGATCAGCGGCCTGGCCCACTCGACGAAACCGTCGGTCACGTCCACGCGGCTCTCGGCGATCCACTCGGCCGGGAAGCTGCGCTCGGCATTGGCCACCTCCCCGAGCGGCACCTCGCCGTAACCCACGGCGTAGGGCTCCGCGGGACGGCGCAGGATGGTCGCCATCACGCCGCTCTTGCCGTCCAGGGCCAGCCGCGCGGCGTGCGCGCCCACGCCGTATGCTTCCTCCAGATCCACGCTGGAGGCGCGTGCGATGTCCCGGCGCTGCAGCGTGCCGGGCACGTCCACCCGCGCTATGCCCGGCACGGCCAGCCGGCTCTGCGCCCTGCCCTTCTCGTCCTGCCGGTCCATGCCGTTCAGGTGGTTCATCAGCAGATGGGCGGCCGTCGTGCGGCAGGCACTGAACTGCGCATGGCCGAAGGCGTCGCGCAACACCCCCACGTCGCCCAGGTTGGCCCCCTCGGTCAGCACGACAATGCAACGGCCGCTCTGCTGCAGCCGCTGGTTCACGTGTCCGGTGATGAACTCCAGGTTGGCCTGTGGGTCGTCCTTGCTGAGCGCCTCGGGCATGATGATCAGAAGCGGCATCCGGCGTTCGGGATCAGCCAGGCGGGCGGAGGCGGTGATGAAGCCGATCTTCCTTCCCATGGCCTGCATGATGAGCACGGGGTCGCTGGTGTGGCTGGCCTTGTT
This sequence comes from Candidatus Brocadiia bacterium, assembly GCA_046483865.1. Classification (GTDB taxonomy): domain Bacteria; phylum Planctomycetota; class Brocadiia; order SM23-32; family SM23-32; genus JAWOCH01. The sequence goes on from JAWOCH010000008.1 coordinate 6,937, forward strand.
CTCCTCGTTGGCCTCCAGCACGTTCACGGCCCAGTAGCGGGCGACGCTGCCGTATCCGGGGTTGTGATCGCAGACGGCGAACGTGCCGTCCTCCTGCAGCGGACCGCCCACGTCGTTGTCTACCGTCTTCGCCACGCCGATCCCCTGCACGTCCAGGCCCTGCTCGCGGGCCAGGGCGGCGACGCGGTTGGCCGTGTCCATGCTGTCGTTGCCGCCGATGTAGAAGAACATGCCGACGTTGTGAGCCTTGAATACATCGAGTATGCGCGCGTAGTCCTCATGGTAGCGCTCGCCCGTGTCCTTCGATGCCAGCTTATAGCGGCAGCTTCCCAGCGCACCGGCCGACGGCGTCTCGCCGAGGAGCCGTATCTGCTCGTGATCCTGTGCCGTCAGGTCTATCAGCTCATTGCGCAGCACGCCGAGGATGCCCATGCGGCCGCCGTAGACCCTGTCCACGTCGGGCGACTCGTGCAGCGCCTCCACCACGCCCCGGACGGAGTTGTTGATAACCGCCGTAGGGCCTCCCGATTGCGCGACCACTGCGTTGACCGCCATTCGTCATCTCCTTCTCTTGACCACAACGACAGCTAACCACAACGACACGACGAGCACGACGTCAAAGATGATAGTAGAACATCCAGGATACCCAGGCGGCACTCCAGCGCCGTTTCGTTTTGCCGTTTGATTCAGAATTCAGAATTCAGAATTCAGAATTCCCTGAGGAGCCGTCCGTTCGGGTGTAGCATCTCGTACGTCTCGATCCGCTTCGGCAGCAGCCTCCGATACTCCTCCCTCGCGTCGTAGTCGTCCTGCTCCCAGGGTGCCTCATCCAGCAGGGCGTTCTCGAACTGTTCGACCAGTTCGTCCTCCAGCTCCCCCCGGTATTGGCCGTCGAAGAACGCCTGGAACGCTTCCCGCGCGTTCTCCCAGGCCGCCAGCTCTCTGCCCGCCGGGGTGGGGTAGAACATGGCGTTGTTGGCGCGGGCGGCCTTCAGGTCGCCGCCGCCGTCGCCGATCATGATCACCTGGTCGTCGCCATAGCCGCCGTGTTCCTTCAGCAAGCGGATGTGCTCGGTCTTCTTGCCCATCTCCTTGCCGGCGATGGACTGCACGTAGCGGGCCAGCCCCCGGCCCTGCCACCAGGCCGCCAGGTCGCTGTAGGGCGTGCCCGACACAACCAGCAGGTCCGCCCGCTCGGCGAGCCACTGGAGCGTCTCCTCGACGCCCTCGAAGGCGGGCATGCCGAGGGTCACGAACTGGAAGGTGCGGTCCACGGCTTCGCTCCAGGCCAGCAGGCGCGTGATGTTGTAGTCCAGCCCGTGCTGCTCGTGGTATTCGGTCAGGGAGGGGATGCCGAACCCCTTCTTGCCGCCGCTCTGATCTATGTAGTCAACGTAGCCCTGGAGGCTGCTTTGCAGGTCGCAGATATGCTCTTCGGGCAGTTGCCCGTCCGCATCGGGATCTTCAAGCAGGGAGTTCAGGGTCAAATTGACGGCTACGTAGCGGTCGCACCCGCGCGTCTTGCCCCACAGGTTGTGGTGTTCGGCGTGGATGCGGAAGAACATCTCGATCGGCCGCAGGTGGTTCATGTCCATGAAGTGGGGGTGGAACACGATGACCTGCTTGGCCCACATGTTGTCCAGCACGCAGCCGTCGGTGTCTATGCAGACGGCGAAGTCGTGGCCGCGCTCCCAGTTGCGCAGTTGCTGGCGCGGATCGTCGCTGACCTGCTGCTCCGTAAGTGCTCCTTGAAAAGGCATTTGCGTCTCCCGTGGGTGAGGTGCGGTAGCGTCGGCGGATTGAGCCCTACTCGGCCGGGTTCAGGTGGTAGCCCGTCCCGTCCTTGTCCACGCGCTCGAAGCCGTGCTCGCCGAAGCGGTCGCGCTGGGCCTGTATCATGTTGGCCGGCAGCCGCTCGGTGTGGTAGGTGTCGAAGTAGTTCAGCGATGCCCCGATGGCGTCCCGCGGCATGCCGGTGCGGGCCATCGTGCTGACCCACCAGCGCCAGTTGCCCTGGAAGGACTCGTCGTTCAGCGTGTCGGCGAACTGATCGGCGACCAGCAGGTTGTGCAGGTCGGGGTTCGCCTGGAATGCCTCCCGGATGGGCTCCAGCAGGTTGGAGCGGATGATGCAGCCGCCCTTCCAGATGCGGGCCATCTCATCGAGCTGTAGGGTGAAGTCGTAGTCGCCGCCGTTCTCGGCGGGGTCGGCCCCGGACGCCTCGCTCAGCAGCCAGAACCCCTGCGAGTAAGCGGCGATCATCGAACCGTAGAGGGCGTCGGAAGCGGCCTCGACCAGACGTTCCCGTTCCCCCTGGTCGAACTGCGCCACGTGGCCGACCAGCTCATCCGAAGCCGCCACGCGGGCCTGTTTGAACGAACTCATGATGCGCGCCTGCAACGCGGCGGCGATGGTCGGCACCGGCACGCCCAGGTCGAAGGCGATCTGTGAGGTCCACTTGCCGGTGCCCTTCTGGCCGGCACGGTCCAGGATGACGTCAAGCATCGGCTGGCCCGTCTCGGCGTCGGTCATGCCGCAGATCTCGGTCGAGATCTCCATCAGGTATCCGCCGTGGCGGCCCTCATTCATCCCCGACAGGATGGGCTCTATCTCCTCCGGCGCCATGCCGAGCAGGTTGGCCAGCGCGTAGTAGACCTCGCTGATGGCCTGCATGATGCCGTACTCGATGCCGTTATGGACGTTCTTGACGAAGTGGCCCGCCTCGTTGTCGCCCACGTAGGTGCAGCATGGCCCGTCCACCTGCGCGGCGGCCGCCTCCAGCATCTCGCCCACTATCTTGTATGCCGCCTCCGAGCCGCCGGGCATGATGCTGGGGCCCTTGAGAGCGCCCTCCGAACCGCCGCTGACGCCCGTGCCGATGAACAGCATGTCGCGCTTGTCGAACTCCGCGCAGCGCTGTTTGGTGCTGCGGGGATGGGAGTTGGCGGCGTCTATGATGACGGTGCCCTCCGGCACCAGGTCCACCAGCGCCGGGACGTCCTGCCGTTCGGTGTCCGAGTACTTGGCCACCGAACCGGTGAAGAAGAGCTGGTCAATCGGTCCCCAGGGCTGGATGACGGGATCGTTGGCCTTGATCATGGCCAGGACGGCCCCACCGGGGCTCTTCAGGTGCTCGCAGGCCTCGACCAGAGTCTCCGCTGTGCCCACGCTGTCGGCGATCTCCTCCTCGGCCACCTCCTGCGCGAACCGCTCGGTGACCGAGACGGTGCGGTTCACGCCGATGACGCGGTAGCCGTTGCGGGCGAAGTTGCGGATGAAGTTCTCGCCCATCACGCCGAGGCCGTACAGTATCAGGTCGTACTCACCGTCCAGGTTCGTGGCGGCCATCCGTTGTCTCCTGCGGGTTAGATTGATGTGTGCACCAGGTCGCCCATTGCCGGTTCCACCTCCTCAGTGGGTAGGCGCGGCGTCCCGCCGCGCCTTGTCCGGCGGGGACGGCGGACCTACCCCGTAGCAAAGGGCGGCCGAGCCCCCAATCGTGGCCATTCTGGTCCAAGAACCCCGAGCTGTCAACACTAAGCAAGCGGAGCCAGTGCAGGCACGGCAGATTCACTTGGGCCTCGGCGCGCTCCGCTGTAGCATGAGTGGGCTGTGTCTCGGACCCTGCTCTGCAGGAGACATGGCTTGTAGCCCAGCCGCCCCCGGCTGGGGACGGCCACAGGCAAGGGCGCCTGCGCTGCATACGGGTCCTCCCGAGCAGCCGCCCGGTGACCCGCAACGGGGAAGCCATGTCTTCTACAGAGCATCTCAGATCCTGAATGGAGAGAGCGCCATGAGACAGGCTGTGATGACAGAGCCGGGACGGATCGAGTTCCGCCAGGCGCCCGAACCCGAACCGGGGCCGGGCGAGCTGCTGCTGCGCGTGCAGCGGATAGGCATCTGCGGCAGCGACGTGCACGTCTGGCACGGACGCCACCCCTTCACGTCATACCCCGTCGTGCAGGGACACGAGTTCTCCGCCGTGGTGGAAGCGGCGGGCGAGGAAGTGGAGGACTACCGGCCCGGCCAGAAGGTCACTGCCCGCCCCCAGGTAGTCTGCGGGGAGTGCCCCCCCTGCAAGCGGGGGGACTACCATATCTGCGACAACCTGCGCGTCGAGGGCTTCCAGGCGCCCGGCTGCGCGCAGGACCTGTTCGTCACAAACGCCGACCGGGCGGTCGCCCTGCCGGAGGAGTTCACCCACGAACAGGGCGCGCTGGTCGAGCCCACCTCGGTCGCCGTACACGCCGTGAGTCGCGCCGGCGAGCTGGAAGGACGCAGCGTGGCCGTCCTCGGCGCGGGGGCGATCGGCAACCTGGTGGCACAGGTCTGCAAGGCGCGAGGCGCGCAGGTGCTCATCACAGATGTCGCCCCCTTCCGCCTGCAGGTGGCCGAGCAGTGCGGCATCGGCGCCACTTCGAACGTGAAACAGGAGGAGTTGGCCGAAGCGTCCGAGCGCGTCTTCGGACCGGGCGGGTTCGACGTGGCGTTCGAATGCGCCGGCGTCGAAGCCGCCGTCCGGAGCGCCATCCAGGGCATCAACAAGGGCGGCACCATCGTGATCGTCGCCGTCCACGGCGAGGAGCCCACTCTTCCGCTGGCCCTTGTGCAGGACCGGGAACTGGAGATGGTCGGCACGCTGATGTACCGCCACGAGGACTACGAAGAGGCCGTGCGCCTGATCGCCGGCGGACAGATCGCCACCGCCCCGCTGGACTCGAAGCACTTCCCATTCGAGCAGTACGCGGAGGCCTACGAGTTCATCGAGCAGCAGGGCGTCCGGTCCATGAAGGTGTTCATAGACATGTGAGCGCAAGCAAGCCACGCGGAGGACCCATGAGTTCCGGAAATTGCCGCAGCTTCGCGCCGGTCACTGACACCTCCCTCAGCCCGCATTGCCGACTCAGACCGGTGCCCCTGGGGGCCGTGCGCCTGACGGACGGCTTCTGGGCGGAACGACTGCGGACGAACCGTCAGGTGTCCATCCCGGCCGTGCTGAAGCGGCTGCGGGCGCATCACGTGCTGGAGAACTTCATGCGGCTCTACGGCGCAAGCGATGCCTCGCGCGAGCGGCGTCTGGCCACCGACAGCGATGTCTACAAGTGGCTGGAGGCGGCCTGCTATGCCCTGGCCAATGAGGACGACCCGGAGCTGCGCAGCGACGTGGAGCGGGCTCTCGATGCCGTCCTTCCCGCCCAGGAGCCGAGCGGCTATCTGAACACCGCGATGGTGGAGGAGAACCGGGACAGGCGGTGGCAGGACTTCCAAGCCCACGAGTTCTACTGCGCGGGGCACATGTTCCAGGCAGCCGTGGCCCACCGGCGCGCAACGGGACAGGAGCGGTTCCTCGAGGCGGCTGTCCGGTTCGCCGACTACCTCTGCGAACGGTTCGGCCCCGAGGGGCGGGACTGGTATCCCGGCCACCCCGAAGTGGAACTGGCCCTGGTGGAACTCCACCGACAGACCGGCCACAAGCGCTACCTGGAGCTTGCGTCCTGTCTGCTGGAGCGCAACCGGGACGTGGACCCCGAGGAGATCCGCGGCCACGCCGTGCGCGCCCTCTACTACGACTGCGGGCTGGCCGACTGCTGCGCCGAGACCGGACATCGGCCCTTCCAGCAGGTGTTGGACAGCCACTGGCGCACCCTGACCGGGGGCAAGATGTACGTCACCGGCGGCGTCGGCTCCCGGCCGAGGGGCGAGATGGTCGGGGAGATGTACGAGCTGCCCAACATGGACGCCTACGCGGAGACCTGCGCTGCGGCGGCGAACGTCTTTCTGAACTGGCGGATGCTGACCATGGCCGGCGAGGCGCGGTTCGCCGACGTGCTGGAGACGGCGCTCTACAACGGCTTTCTGGCCGGCGTCTCGCTGGACGGGCTCCGGTTCTTCTACGTGAACCCCCTGGCGAGCACGGGCCGGGCGCAGCCGGACCCGTGGTATGAATGGGCGCGCAGCGGACCGCACCAGCGCCAGGAGTTCTTTACCACAACCTGCTGTCCGCCCAACGTGCTGCGCCTTCTTGCCGCCCTGCCGGGGCACTTCTACAGCACCAGCGCCGAAGGTGTCTGGGTGAACCTCTACGGCTCTTCCGAAGTCGCCTGGCAACTGCCCGACGGACGCCGCTTTGGCCTGCGCCAGGAGACGGACTATCCCTGGAGCGGAACCGTGCGTGTTGAGTTCACGGAGGCCGAGGGGCGCTTCTCGCTGTTCCTGCGCGTGCCGGGCTGGTGCCCTTCCGCCGGGGTCAGAGTCAACGGACAGGACGCCTCGGCCGCGCCAGAACCCGGCACCTATCTGGAACTGGATCGCGAGTGGCGGCCGGGAGAGACCGTCAGACTGGAGTTGGCGATGGAGCCCACCTTCGTTGAGAGCCACCCCCGCGTGCAGTCGGACCGCGGCACCGTGGCCATCCGGCGCGGCCCGATCATCTACTGCCTGGAAGAGCCGGACAACCCGGAGGCGGACCTGTTCGGGGTGCGGGTGGATCCTGCACAGGCTCCGGAGTGCCGGCACCGGCCGGATCTGCTCGGCGGCGTCACGGAGGTGAAGGTCCACGGGAAGGC
>JAWOCH010000347.1:0-4106 GCA_046483865.1 Candidatus Brocadiia bacterium
CTCTTCAGGAACTGCCAGATGGTGTAGTTGTTCTCATCCGACATCGTGTAGTAGGAGTTGCCCCAGTCCATCCAGTATCCCAGGCGGATGGACTGCTGCGTCTGGACGCCGGAGTACTTGCGCACGCGCTCCTTGCACTTCTCGACGAACCGGGCCAGGCCGTACTGCTCGATGTCCCGCTTGCTGCCGAAGCCCAGCTGCTTCTCCACCTCGACCTCGACCCACAGGCCCTGGCAGTCGAACCCGTTCTGGTAGCGCAGGTCGTGGCCGTTCATGGCGTGGAAGCGCTGGTAGCAGTCCTTGTATGTGCGCCCCCATGCGTGATGGACGCCCATGGGATTGTTGGCCGTGATGGGTCCGTCCAGGAAGGACCAGGGCTCGGCGCCCCGGTTCTTCTCGCGCAGTGCTTCGAAGGTGTTCTCCTCCTGCCAGAGCCGGAGCATCCGGTGCTCCAGCTCCACGTAGGAGACCCGTGTCTCTACTTTCTCGAACAAAGCTCATCTCCTCGCTGTGTGACTTCGCTTCGTGCGGCATACTGCGGACCGGAGTCCGCGGGGAATCCATCGGACCGACGGAGCGTCAGGAGGGGATGATGGCCTCGAGCGCGCCGGCAGAGACGCGCTCGATGACGACCTCCTTCAGCCTGGAATGATGGCCTGAGAGAATGCGCACCCGGGAGCTGCTGACGCCGAGTCGGTCGGCCAGCAGTCGGCAGACGGCCTGGTTTGCCTTCCCCCTTTCGGGCGGCGCGGTGACCGACAGCTTAAGCCGCCCGTCGTGCTCGCCGTACAGCCGGTCCCTGCCCGCTCCCGGCTGCACAAGCAGGGGCACCCGAAGGCCCTCGGCCGTGTTAAGCACCCGCATTCCGCCCTCCGCCGCACGCGTCGCATGAGGAGCAGTGATTGTAGCCACAGGGCCTGCCCACGTCAAGACGCGCTCCGACGCAAACGCGGGCCGGCGCCAGCGGGAGTCGCCCTGCCGGTGGCACCGACACGGCCCATGCGGCCAACCTTCAGAACCGACCCGACCAGCAGGTCGCGCACCCGCGCCATCGTCTCCCGCCTCACGTTGCTCAGGCCGTCGTCGGTCGTGTGTTGATGCTCGCCGCGCCGCAGGCGCACCGGCTTCGATTCGATCACCCCCCCTGGAGGCGCCGCCAGCGGGGAAGGACTCGTTAAGGCCCCACAGCCCGGAGCGCTCTTGGCAGATTGTGGAGGTTGGCCTATGCCGTTGGCAGGAAAGCCTTTACATCTGGCGCATGTCAATAGTCGCATCCCAGTCGCGGGATAGTCTTGACAGGGTTTGACAGGGCGAGTAGCATGGCGGGAGTACCGAATGCCCCCGTTTGGAGACATGAATGAAGACAGAGCCCGCCGAGACCGACTGGGACTCCATGCTGTCCATCGGAGAAGCCGCCCAAGAACTGGGCGTTTCCGTCTCAACACTCCGGAACTGGGACCGGCAGGGCAAACTCGTGCCACTGAGGCACCCTATCAACTCATATCGCCTCTATCCTCAGCGACTGATCGACCAACTCCAGGGCTTCACCGTGGCTGAGGAGGAAGCTCCATACACGGCCGCATCCGGAGCTGAACACCGGTTCGATGTGCCCTTCATCGCGCGACTGTCGCTGGCAGAGAAGCAGATACAGCAAGCCTACCGACCGTACATACAGGTGCACAAATGGTTCGCGCGACGGCCAGGCTCGCTGTTCCGCGGCCTGTTGCTCGCGGAGTTCGGGGGCGGCGCGCCTCTCCGGCGTCTGTACTTCCGGCCGCATTCTCTTCCCCACTACACGATCTTCGACCCTTTCATGGGCGGCGGAACCCCAATCGTGGAGGCGAACCGGATGGGGATGAACGTCGTCGGGTGCGACATAAACCCGATGGCACATTGGCTGGTGCGCCAAACGCTGCAGCCGCTGGACCTGGAACGTTTCCGTAGCGCGGCGGAGGGAGTCGTCAGGCGTGCCGAAGCGCGGATCGGCAGGTACTACCGCACGACGTGCCGTTACTGTGGACACGAGGTACCCGTGAAGTACTTCATCTGGGTCAAGGTGCAGAAATGCGCGCAGTGCGGAAAGGAAGTCGAACTCCTGCCCGGATGCCTCATGGCAGGCAATGCACGGCACCCGAACTTCGTGCTGTTCTGTCCGCTCTGCCGTCGCCTTTTTGAGGTGGGGGAGAAGCCGCGCAGAGGCGAGGCAGTCCGCTGCAGTCGCTGCGATGGCGAGTTCGTGAACCGCGCCGTAGCCAGGCGAAACAGATACACCTGCCCGCATTGCGGCCATCAAGGCCGCTATCCGCACGAGCTTGCGGAGGATGGGCCGCCGCGCCACAGCCTCTTGTGCATGGAGTACCACTGCCCTCACTGCAAACCAGAGCACGAGGGCCGCTTCTTCAAGAGCGCCGACACCGATGATCTGGCCCTCTTCGACCGGGCCCGAGAGTCATACCGATCGTCCCCGCACAGGCACTATGTCCCCGACGAACCTATCAGGGCGGGAGACGAAACCAACCGCTTGCTCAGGTGGGGGTATCGCAGGTTCAGACAGCTCTTCAACGAACGGCAGTTACTCGGACTCACCACGTTGTGCGACGAGATCGCCGGCGTCGAGGACAGGAAGGCGATGGAAGCGCTGGCGACCGTGTTCTCAGACTGCCTTCGCTACCAGAACATGCTCGCGCGGTACGACACGTACGCCTTGAAGTGTCAGGACATATTCGCTGTCCATGGGTTCCCCGTTGGCTTGGTGCGATGCGAAGACAGCCTTCTGGGGATCGAGGGCGTGGGAAGTGGCGGCTTCCGCCACATGCTCGCCAAATACATCGGAGCCAAGCGATACTGCCAGCATCCCTTTGAGAAGAAGATCGAAGGCAAGCGGAAAACCCGCGTGGCGATGTCGCCCGAACGTATCGAGGCGGAACCAGTCAACGGCTTCCCGGAGACAGAGAGAGGCCGAGTAGCGTGGCTTCAATGCGAGTCCTCAGAGGAACTTGAGTTCCCCGAAGCTTCGGTTGACGCGGTGCTGACTGACCCTCCCTACTACGACAACGTCCAGTACGCCGAGTTGATGGACTTCTGCTATGTATGGCTGCGGAAGCTGCTGGGGGATCGGGCAGAGAACTTCCAGCGTCCGTTGACCAGAAACGAGAGCGAACTGACGGGAAACGTCAGTGCCGGGCGAGGCATTCTGCACTTCACACAGGGCCTCTCGAATGTCTACTGCACTGCTGCCACAGCGCTGAAGCCATACGGCCTGTTCGCTTTCACCTATCATCACAACGATCTGAAGGCCTATGTACCTGTGGTGGTCGCGCTCTGCGATGCCGGGCTGTGCGTTACTGCCGCCCTGCCCTGTCCGGCCGAGATGGGCGCCTCTTTGCACATCTCAGGCACAGGTTCGTCCGTGGTGGACACCATTCTCTGCGCCCGCAAAGTCGAGCAGAGAATCAGGTTGCCGGACAAGCCGCAAGGGCGCGAGGCGCTGGAGGCGCGCCTGTGTGACCAGGCACGACTGCTCTCCCAGGGCGATGTACAGGTCACAGACGGGGATCTCCGTTGCATGGCCCTGGGCGTACTCACAGGCTGGGCGGTGAACGGCTTGCTCGAACGCTGGGAGGCGGACAGGCCTGTAGAGGAGCGAGTGCGGGACGCCCGGGAGGCGCTGGGACGTCTCTACCACGAGACATGCGCTGATGATGTAATCGAAGCAGTTCAGCGCACGCACGAGCAGCAGCAGGAGTTGGTTGGACAACAGGCGCTCTTCTGAGGATTGGTGAGGGACGCGCTATCGCCGGCGCAGGTCTTGGACCTCCTTGATATCCGCGATCCTGTCGAGGTTCTGGAGAGTGTAGGTATGGCCGCGCGTGTTCCGGATGATGGGCAGCATCACATCCCCGAATCTGCGGAATCCCTTCCCGTCGATTGCTGCGATGAGGAGTACGTCACGTTCGCGGCACATTCGCCCCAGCCGCTCGATCCGGCTTGCCTTATCCCTGGCGGTCCCGCCGTCCTCGGCGATCTTGGATTCCAGCGCGACTTCCGGTTGCGTGCGGTTCGGTAGAAAGAAGTCGGGCGCCTGGGGCCAGCCGTCGACGGTGTTG
>JAWOCH010000214.1:0-4225 GCA_046483865.1 Candidatus Brocadiia bacterium
GTAACAGGTCGTCTTTGCGCGGGGCAACTGCACGCCGTGGTCCACGCACATGGCCACCAGTGTGTTCTCCGCCAGCCCGGCGTCGTCCAGCGTATCCAGCACGCGGCCGATGGCCTCGTCGCCGCGGCGCAACATGCCCTGCAGGCCCGCCACGGTTTCCCTGGTCAGTTCGGTGTCCGCCATGTAGGGCGGCACGTGGACGCCGTGCTCGGTGTCCGGCTCGCAGCCGTGGAAGTCGAACGGCACGTGCGCCTCGAACAGGCCGGCCTGGGCATAGAAGGGCCCGTCGGAGCCGGCCCGCTGCTCGATCCACCGGCACAGGTGATCGGCCACCACCGGCGCGGGCGGCCAGGGGTCGGTCACGAACTTCTCGTCCACCCTCAGTATCTCGTCCACGTGCTCGTGGCCGCATTCGTGCTGCACGCCGAACAGGGCCGTGCGGTAGCCGGCTTCGCCCAGTATGCGCGCCAGGTGCCGCTCGCGGGGGTGCAGCCGGTTGTCGCCAGGGCCGTTGGCCAGGAACATGACGCCGTTGTCCTGGCAGTGGCGACCCGTGAGCATGGCGGCCCGTGAGGGCGAGCAGATCGAGCAGGCGCTGAAGCAGTTCTCGAACAGGCAGCCCTCCCGCGCCAGCCGGTCCGCGTTGGGGGTGTGCACGTGCTGGTTGCCGTAGCAGCCGAACCAGTCGCCGGCGTCGTGCCAGGTGATCAGTATTACGTTGGGTTGTGCAGCCATCTTCTCTCCTGGCCTGGGCTTCGAGGTCGCTATGTAGAAAGCATGGCTTCACTGTCCGGACGGATGAGTTCCGTACTACTCAGGATCCACATGTGGCACAGGCGTCCTCGCCTGTGGGCTTTCCCAGCCGAGGGCGGCTGGGCCACAAGCCATGCTTTCCACGGAGCACTTTGAGTTTCAATCGGCTTCGAGCGCCGCGGCAAGAAGCGCCATGTCGTCGTCCAGCACGGAGTCGGCGGCCAGCTCTCGGCACCGACGCAGGACGTCCATGGCCCACTGGTTGACGTCCTCCTGCCGGGCACCGCGTATCACATCGGCCAGCCAGCCTCTGCCCGAGCCCGGCCGGCCGACGGCGACCGGCTCGTAGAGGCCGTCGGTGTAGAGCCACAGGGAGTCGCCCGGCGCCAGGGAATCGCTGCGGGCCTCGATGGGCAGTTCGTCCAGCATACCGATCGGCGGCCCGGTGCTGGCCAGCTCCCGGCTGCCGCCCTCCGCTTCCAGCACCATCAGGGGAGTGTGCCCCGCGCTGGCGTATTCCAGCCGTCCGGCCGCCGGCTCGAGCACGGCATAGGCCAGCGTCAGGAACAGGCCCTTTGCGTTCAGCAGCGGCACCAGGGCGGCGTTGATATCCTGGAGGAAGGGCATCGGCGCGCCCGCGTGGGGGCTGTCGGCCGTCTGCACCTTCAACATGCCCGTCACCAGGGCGGCGTTGACGCCGTGTCCACTCACGTCCGCCAGCAGCAGCCCGACCGCCCCGGCGCCCGCGTCGAGAACGTCGTAGAAATCGCCGCCCATCCGCTCGCAGAACCGATGCGCCGCGCCCACGGAGACGGCGCCCCGGCGTCCGGGCCGTCCCATCAGGCTCTCCTGGAACTCGCGGGCCTTTTGCAGCTCGCGCTCGCGGTCGGCCACCTGCTCCACGAACTCCTTCAGGCGCCGCTCGTAGTCCCGCGCACGCCGGTCGGCCGCCTCCTGACGCCGCAGCAGAACGCGGGCCCGCGCCATCAGCTCCCGCACGCTGAACGGCTTGGTGATGTAGTCGTCGGCGCCGACGTCGAGCCCCAGCAGCAGGTCCTCCTCCTCGCCCATGGCGGTGAGCATGATCACCGGGGTTTCCACGCCTTCCTTCCGCAACCGGCGACAGACCTCATAGCCGTTGATCCCCGGCAGCATGATGTCCAGCACGATCAGGTCGGGCTTCTGGGCCAGCGCGGCTTCCAGCCCCTGCGCGCCGTCCTCGGCCGCCAGCACATCGTAGTCCTCGTACCGGAAGTTATCGCACAGGACCCGGCGCATGGTGGGGTCGTCTTCGACTATGAGAATTCTGGGTGTGGCCACGGTGCTGTGCCGTCCCTTCGCGGCCTCGGAGGGCTCCAGGCATGATACAGCGCAGGTGAGAAGCAGGCAACCTGCCCGCGGCCCCTCACGCGCGCACTTCGTCCTGGTAGGGTCGGTCGGTGTCGGTGCGCAGGCACCACTCGATCATGCGCTCCTGCAGGTCGCAGACGGTCTCATGCACCTCGGGTTGCCCCCACAGGTTGCGCAGCTCGTAGGGGTCTTCGCGCATGTCGTAGAACTCGTTGCCGCCCACCAGGCGCATTACCAGCTTGTGCCGGTCGGTGCGGACCATCTTGGTGCGGGCCATCGCCTCGGGGCATTCCAGGTAGGTCCTCTGCTTGCCGCTGCCGCCCTCGCTGAACTCGAACCGGCTCCACATCTCCTCCTCGTGCCCCCCGTCGGCGAAGACGGCGCGGCGGACGGGGCGCCCCTCGACGGCCGGCAGCAGGCTATGGCCGTGGATGCCCCAGTCGGGCTCGACCCCCAGCAGTTCGAGGATGGTCGGCGCCACGTCGGTGTGGTCGCTCAGGCTGTCCACCGTGTGGCCCTCGGGCAGGTCCGGGTCCCACAGCATGAAGGGCACGTGCGTCAGGCAGTCCGCCATGCAGGTGTCCCATTTCTCCGGCAGGCCGTACTGCCCCGCGAAGTCGCCGTGGTCCACCCAGAACAGCACCACCGAATCCTCCCACAGGCCCTCCTGGGTGATGGCGTCCAGCACCGGGCCGAGCACGTCGTCCACCTTCGTGACCATCGCGTAGTAGACGGCCTGCAGCTCTCGGAATGCTCGTTCGGGCACGTCGTGGCCGGTGCGGATGCGACGCATCTCGCGCAGGGGCAGCGGCGCGTTCTCCGGCAGCTCGTACGGCCACGGAGCGATGGCTTCCCGGTCGTACATGCTGAAGAAAGGCTCGGGCGCCATGTAGCTCGGATGCGGTCTGCTCAGGTTGAGCTGCATGAAAAACGGCCGCGACCGGTCGCGCACCTCGGTCAGGTAGTGGACGGCCTGCCGGGCCCGGTTGTCGTCGCAGAAGAAAGTCAGCGGCTCCGTGATGCGTTTTCCGTAATCGGTGTCGCCCGGCAGGGAGAACTCCTCGACGGCGTCCGGTCCGGGCTCCGGCACGGGCCACTCCTTCTCCAGCAGGTGCGGGAAGTAGTCCTTGGTGAACGAGTGGTAGTCCACGTAGGCGCTGCCCGGCGCGTTGTGATCCTCGCCGTAGACGTTTTCCCAGCAGTGATTCAGACCGAACAGGGCCGTCTCGTAGCCGTGCCGCTTCAGCGTGGCCAGCACGTCCGGCTGATCGTTGGGCAGGTGCTGGTAGATGGTCCGAAACCCGTCGGTGTGGCAGTATCGCCCGGTCATCATGGCGATGCGCGCCGGGACGCACTTGGGGAATACGGTATAGTGCTGCCGGAAGGCGACGGTGCGCTCGGCGAACCGGTCCAGGTTGGGCGTCTCGCAGTCCGGATTGCCCATGTAGCCGGGGCAGTCGCCGCGCATCTCGTCGGAACTGAGGATGATCACGTTCTTCGGTCGGTCAGGCATGTGCGCCTCCGCGAGCTTCCTTAAGGATGAACCGCAGATGAACGCAGATACACGCGGATGAACGGCAAAAAGGCAGGGGCGTCCTCACTCTGCAGCCGGCATCTATGCGTATCTAACGTGCCTCCCTTGTTGGCTCCGGCAAGCCACGCAACAGCCCGCGAGGGGCTGCTCACGTTGGTTAAGCATCTACCTGCGTTTACCTGCGTCCATCTGTGGTTCCACAGCGGCTCTGTTCTTCTGGCCGGGCGTCACACGCGGATGCGGCTCTCCTGCTGCCACAGCGCCGCCATGTGTTCCTGGACGTCCCGGTAATCGGGGTGGCCTATGAGGTTGTTGGTCTCCTCGGGATCCTGCTCCAGGTCGTGCAGCATGTATCCGGTGCCGTCTTCGAAAGCGGCGTACTTGTAGCGCCTGGTGCAGACCATGGCGATGCGTCGCCCGCCGCTGTGGACCTCGCTCAGGGCCGCCTCCCGCAGCTTGAGCGACGGATCTTTCATGACGGGCAGCAGCGAACGTCCTTCGCAGCCGGGCGGCGCCTCCGCCCCGGCTGCCTCCAGCAGCGTGGGCATGATGTCCGCCGTCTGGGCCAGCGCCTCCGAGGCAGTTCCC
>JAWOCH010000366.1:0-2742 GCA_046483865.1 Candidatus Brocadiia bacterium
GGCTCTCGTCCTGAGCCGGAGGGCCTGAGCATGGAATGCAAACGCGAGGAGCGGGACGAGAGCCCGCGTGGCGCCGTCTGCCACGGACTCCACGCGCACGCCGAGTTCGGTGCCGATGCGGCGCAGTGCATCGGGGGCCGACTGCGGCAGGTCTTCCCCGATCAGCCCCACCAGCAGGCGGCCCTCAACCAGGGCGGCCCGCCCGCGCACGTTACCGTCGGAACAGTCCGTCAGCGCGAGCGCTTCGACGCAGACCTGCGTCAGCCGATCCGCGTCCTCCCCGGCGCCGCCGGCGTGGCCGATGGCTGTCCGCAAGCGGTCCAGATCGTCCGAAGCGCCCGCGCGCACCCGCTCCGGCTGGAAGGAGGCCAGCTCGACGCCCTCGCCGCGAAGGAAAGCGTGGAGCTGTGCTTCGTCGGCCTCCTTTGCCGGGGGATGGGACTGCCCGTCCGAGGCCGCTACGAACTCCCTGATCCTGTCCCGCAGGTAGCGCACCTGGCAGGGCTTGGTCACGTAATCCCACGCGCCGAGCCGCAGCGCCTCGATCGCGCTGTCCAGGGAGGCATAGCCGGTCAGGACGATGACGCCCATGCGGGGGGAACGTCGGCGGGCGCGGCGGATCAGCTCAACGCCGGACAGGCCGGGCATCTTCAGATCGGTGATGAGGAAGCCGTAGCGGTTCTGCTCGACCAGTTCGGCGGCCTCGTCGCCGTCGGCGGCGCAGTGGACCTCCCAGCCGTCGTCCAGAAACAGCTCACGGAGGGCCCAGCGGATGGTCTCCTCGTCGTCAACCACAAGCATCCGGCGGTTCATGCAGCGGCTCTTTCGCTCTGCGGTTCGGCACGGGCGGGCAGCACGACGGTGAACGTGGTGCCGGCGCCCGGCTCGCTCTCCACTTCGATGCAACCTTCGTGGGCGTCAACGATCTTCTTGCTGACAGACAGGCCGAGCCCCACCCCGTTGTGCTTGGAGGTGAAGAACGGCTCGAAGATACGCTCGAGCCTGTCGGGCTCGATTCCTTCGCCCTGGTCGCGGAAGGTGACAGCGACCTGCGGCGGATCTCCGGGCATCCGGAGTCCCACCTGCAGGTGGCTGCCCTCGGTGGAGGCGTCCACAGAGTTGAGCAGGATGTTGCGGAAGACCTGCTGGAGCATCTCAGGGTCGGCGTCCGCCCGGCACTCGGCGGGTGAGCGGACGATGCTGACCTCGATCCGCTTGCGGTCGAGGTGCGCCCGGATGGACTCGATGGTCTTGCGAATGACCTCCTCCAGCTCGCACGGCACAAGGCGGGGCTTGTACTGCCGCGCATAGTGGAGCAGGTTGTTGACCACCTTCTCCATCTTCTCGGCTTCCCGATGCAGGTTCCGCAGCACGCGCATGCGGGAGTCCTCCGGGTCCATCTTGGTCTGGAGGACTTCCACAGACAACATCATGCCGCAAAGCGGGTTGCGGATCTCGTGGGCGACCGAGGCGGACAGCTCGCCGAGCGCGGCCAGGTCGCCCATGCGACCCAGCCGGTCCCGGAGCGCCTCGACCAGCAGGCGCCACTGCCGCAGGCGCTCAGTCCGGTCGCGGACGCAGTCGGTGTGCACGGCTGCCATCTGCCGCTCGAGCTGGTCGAGCAGTTCCGGCGCGGCATCCGGCGCGAGCCGCTCTTTGAGCCGACCGATGGTGCGGCGCGTCTCGTCCACGCGCTGCTCTGCGCGGGCGAGGCGCTGCCTTTCCTCGGCCAGATCGGTCAGCAGGCGCCGGGCCAGTTCTTCCGCCCTGTGCATCGGGACAGCACCCTGTTGCGTTGAGAGGGGGTTCGAGGCTGTTGCCTCCACCTTAGCTGCCTCCCGAACCAGGTTTCAACGTGCCCCCGGCACACACAGTCCACGGGTCCGCGGTCATGGCAGACCGGGGGACAGGGGCAAGAGTGCAAATAGCCTGCCAGCTTGCGTTCAGGGCTTCGCGCCGGCCTGCCGGGCGGAGACGCCGGCGGCAACGGCCCACGCACGGGGCGCGCAGAAGGCAGGCAGAGAAAAACCGCCCCCTGGCGCAGAAGCGCGGCAGGAGGCGATCAGGGGCGTTTCGATATCCAACGGACGTTCACAGATGCATCAGGCGCGCAGCCCCCCGCCGCGGCGGCCGGGTCGGGCTCGGAAGAAGCGCCTTTCGGTGCCGGAGGGGTCAATGCGGATGCGCACCGGCCGACCGCAACGCGGGCAGCGCCCTTCGTACGCGGTGCCCTCCGGGTTGCGGTAGATGCGCGCGTAGGTCCCGCAGCAGTCGAACCTGATGCCCAGGAAGCGCCTCTCGCTCACCGTCATGGACCTTCGCGCAGGATCCTCTCGGCGGCCTCGCGGACGGTCTCAGAGGTGACCAGCTCCCCGCGCTGGAGTTTCTCCAGCACCTGGTGGACGCGTTCCTTGCGGTATGTGCCGGCCTGTTTGACGCGCTCGATGAGCGCCTTCAGCTCGCTGGACACCTCGACGGAGGGCTCCTGCTCGCCGTCGGAGGTCGCCTTCTCGCCGTCGGCGCGCCGTGCGCCCGCTTCCTCGCTGCGGGACAACCGGTCCAGCCCGCCGTGACCGGGGCCTATGATCTCTTCAATCATTGGATGTCTCGCCTCCTCCGTGCAACGTCCTGCCAAAAGCGTGCCATAACCCTCGTTCCACGTCTCCCTACGTACGTTATCGCAAACCGCCGGAACGACATTAGCGGAGAGCAGGCAGGAGCGGCAGCAGTGAGCCGGGAGCA
>JAWOCH010000384.1:0-3837 GCA_046483865.1 Candidatus Brocadiia bacterium
GGCATCCGGCGTATGTACGAACGGGGCGAAGATGTCTTCTACTACCTGACCATGATGAACGAGAAGTATCCGCAGCCGGCCATGCCGGAAGGCGCCCGCGAGGGCATAGTGAAGGGCATGTACCGGCTCCGCCCGGCCGGCGACGGCCAGCCACGCGTCCACCTGCTGGGCAGCGGCGCGATCCTCAACGAAGCCGTCAAGGCGCAGGCCATCCTGGCGGACGGCTTCGGGATGAGCGCCGACGTGTGGTCGGTCACCAGCTACAAGGAGCTGTACCGGGACGCGCACGAGGCGGAGCGCTGGAACATGCGGCATCCCGGGGAGGAGCCGCGCACGGCTTACATCAGCCAGTGCCTTGACGAAGCGCCCGCCGTCGCCGCGACCGACTACGTGCAGGCCGTGCCCGACACAGTGACCCGCTGGGTGCCCGGCCGGTTCGTAACGCTCGGCACTGACGGCTATGGCCGCAGCGACGGACGGGACTCTCTGCGGGACTTCTTCGAGGTAGACGCCCGGCACATTGCCCTGGCCGCGCTTCATGCGCTGGCACGGGAAGGGCAGTTCGCAACGGAAGATCTCGGCCGCGCCGCCGAGCAAATGTACATTGACCCGGACAAGCCGCCGCCGTCGAAGCTCTGAAGGAGGGACGCGAAAACCATGGCTGAGGAAATCAAGCTGCCGGAACTGGGTGAGGACATTGATTCCGGTCAGGTCACCCGCGTGCTGGTTCAGCCGGGGGATGCCGTCGAACTGGAGCAGTCGGTGATCGAGCTGGAGACGGACAAGGCCACCGTGGAAGTGCCCGCCACGGCCGCCGGCACGGTGTCGGACGTGCGCGTCGAGGAAGGCGATGAGATCGAGGTCGGGGCCGTCATCCTGACGGTCGAGGCAGCCGAGGAAGGCGCCGCCGAACCGGCTCAGGAGGAGCAGCCCTCTGCTGAGGAAGAGGAGGAAACGGAGCAGGAGGCCGTGGCCGAAGCTGCGGAGGAGGAACCCGAAGCTGAGGCGCCCGTGGAGGAGGAAGAAGCCGAGGAGGAGCCGGAGGCCGAGGAGCACGTGGGGGAAGAACCGGAAGAGGAAGAACAGCCGGAGACGGCCGAGGCGCAGAAGGCAGCCGCAGCCCCGGTGCACGCGGCGCCCTCGGTCCGCCGCTTTGCGCGGGAGCAGGGGGTGGACATCTCCGATGTGCCCCCGGGCCGGGGCGGCCGCGTCTCCCGCGAAGACGTCGAGCGCTTCCTGCAGGGCCGGGAGGAAGAACCCCATCGAGCGGAATCAACAGCCGTGGAAAGCCCCGCCCTTCCGGACTTCGAGAAATGGGGCCCCGTGCGGCGGGAGTCCAGGGGCGCCGTACGTCGTCGCACGGCCGAGCACATGAGCCTCTGCTGGTCCCTGATACCCCAGGTCACACAGCACGACGTCGCCGACATCACCGCCACCGAGAAGGCGCGCAAGCAGTTGGCCGCCGAGGCCGAAGAGGCGGGCGTCAGGCTGACCATCACATCAATCGCCGTGAAGGTTTCCGCCGCCGCTCTCGGCCGGTTCCCGCGGTTCAACGCGTCGCTCGATCCGGAGGCGGACGAGATCATCTACAAGGATTACCGCCACGTCGGCGTGGCTGTAGCCACGGAGCGTGGATTACTGGTGCCGGTGCTGCGCGACGCCGACCGGAAGGGCCTCCTGCAGATCGCGCGTGAACTGGCGGAGCTGGCTGAGAAGGCCAGGGACGGCAGCATCGAGCCGCAGGAGATGAAGGGCGGCACCTTCACCATCACCAACGTGGGCGGCATCGGGGGCACTCACTTCACGCCGATCGTCAACTGGCCGCAGGTGGCTATACTGGGCATGGGCAGGGCCTACGAGGACTCGTCCGGACGGATGCTGCTGCCGCTGTCGCTGTCCTATGACCACCGGGTGATTGACGGCGCCGAGGGGGCGGAGTTCGTCCACTGGGTTGCGCAGGCGCTCGAGGCGCCGCTGGCGCTGCTGACGGAAGGCTGACGGGGCAGATCTGGCGTGTTTGCGGACAGACTCCGCGCGCGGTACAATCTGCGCTTCCTGGCCGTTGGACGGAACCGCCAATGCCCGACAGACCCAACGTGTTGTTCATACTCGCAGACCAGTTGCGCGCCCGTTCCCTGCCTTGCTTCGGAGAGGGGCAGATCGAGACGCCCAACCTCGACCGGCTCGCTTCTGAGGGGATCTCCCTTACCAACGCTGTGTCGAGTTGCCCCCTGTGCACGCCCTACCGTGGGATGCTCATCACCGGACGCCACCCCCAGACCACGGGACTGGTCCACAACTCGCTGCGCATCCGGCACGACGAGGTCTCTATCGCCGACGTGTTTGCCCACCACGGCTACCGCACCGGCTGGATAGGCAAGTGGCATCTGCACACCGGCGCGTATCCCGCGGAGAACGTCCCCGACTGGGTGCCGCGCGGACGGGACCGCCAGGGGTTCCAGTTCTGGCGCGCCTACAACATGCACATGGTCTACTTCAACGGCTTCGTCCAGACCGACGACTGGAGCTGTGAGCGATGGGAGGGCTACGAAACGGACGCCCTTCTGGGCTACGCAAAGGAGTTCCTCGACGACGTCGGGCCCGCGCCCTTCTGCCTGTTCGTATCCCCGCATCAGCCGCACTGGACGCCGTTCGAGTTCGCGCCGGAGCGGTTCTACGACGGGCTGCCGGAGGAGCCGGAGCTGCCCGCCAACGTGCCCGAAGGTCAGCGGGCCGAGACTGCCGGGCTGTATCGCCACTACCTGGCCATGACGCGAGCCCTGGATGAGATGGTGGGCAACACGCTGGACTACCTTGACCGGACGGGCCGTGCGGAGAACACGCTCGTGGTGTTCACCTCGGACCACGGCTCGCAGGTCGGCGCCCATGCGCCCGCATTCTGGGATGACAAGCGCCGCCCGTATGAGGAGTCGCTGCACGTGCCCTGCTTCGTCCGGCTGCCCGGCGTGCTGGAGGCGGGCGCGTCCCGCGACTGCCTGACCGCACCGGTGGACTTCTTGCCGACGCTCTGCGGTCTGTGCGGCCTGCCGGCGGCGCCGACTGTCGAGGGAATGGACTTGTCGGACGCATGGCGCGGGCTGCCCGAGGCCCGCGAGCAGGACGCCGTCATGACCATGAACTTCTCGGGCGCGTTCGACTCATTGGCGCCGGGGCTGGAGTGGCGCGGCGTGCGCACGAAGACGCATGCTTACGCGCGCTGGCTGGACGGTCGGGAGGAGCTCTACGACATCCGCACGGACCCGTTGGAGAGCGCCAATATGGCGTCCCAGTCCGACAGTGCGGAGCTGCTCGATTCCATGAGGAACCGGCTGGCGCAGTTCCAGGCCGAAAGGGGCGACAGGTTAATGCCGGCGGAGGCATACCGCGACTGGTTCGACGCTCAGCGGCGCGTTGTGCGCAACGCGTTCGGTCCGTTGGGCCATCCGGAGAGCGATCCGCCGTGGTCCTTGCTCGACTGACCCGGTCTGAGGGAATGCAGTAGGGAAGCCCACAGGCAACGGGCCTGCACGCCGTGGGTGACCCGGGGGTGAATCCATACTAAGAAACTATCTCAGAACCCCGTTCGTGACGAGGTCGAGCGAGAAGCCCGAGGGCAAGGCGGCAGGACCAAAAAGCTCGGAGGCGTGGCTGAACGTCACGCTGAGGACGTTTTGTGCCGACAACGCAGCCATCGGGTTTAGCAGCCATCCGCAGTAGATACGGGTTTTGAGATAGTTTCTAAGGAAGGGGGCTTGCAGATGGCGATTGAACGCACTGCGGAAGCCGTATGGACGGGCAGCCTGGAGGACGGCTCCGGGCAGTTGACCACCGAGAGCC
>JAWOCH010000406.1:0-4012 GCA_046483865.1 Candidatus Brocadiia bacterium
GGGCTGGTCTACAAGCTGGTTTTTGGCGGCGCGGTGGCGTTCGTGGTGCTGGCGGTTCTGAGCGGCCTGCTGCTGCGGCACCACATCGGCGAGAGTTCGCGCGTGCTGGGCAGACTGCTGCCGGCCATCTACAACGGACGGCTGCTGAAGTTCCTGCGCCGCCGCTTCCCCACCTACGATCACTTCGAGCAGTACATGATCGGGAAGGTGGACAACCTGCTGAGCCCGCTCTCGCGCGCCGCCGCCAGCCCCAAGGCCCTCACGAAGATGGTGAGCATATCGGCCGTGTCCTGGCTGGCGGTCTGCCTGGCCCACAAGCTGCTGTTCGCGGGGCTGGGGGTCGAGATTGCCTTCAGCAAGGTGCTGGTCATCGTCACGATCTCGACTTTCCTGGGGGACATTTCCATGGCGCCGGGAGGCGCGGGGTTCCTGGAGGCGGCGATGATAGCGCTGTGCGCGGCCTTCGGCATCGAGCAGCAGGCGGCGGCGGCAGTGACGTTGATGGGGCGGGGCATCTTCTACTTCTTCGGCCTTGGGCTCGGGGGGATTTCGCTGGCCGTGCTCTCGGCCATCTACGGGCGCACACAAAGGGAAGACGCAGAGCCGGAGGCACCCGACGCGCTGCCGGAAGGCCCCTTGGAGAAAGGGTAGTACCGAGCGATCAGTCGCCGCTCGCCGACTCGTCCCATGCCCGCAGCGCCGCCCGGCGCACCTGCCGCAGGGACAGCCCGTTCCGCTCAGCGAGTGACCGGCAGTCCTCATACTCCGGCTCGCAGCGCACGACCCGTTCGCCCAGGTAGGCCACCTTCAGCCGGACCTGCCCCCACGGCGTGTCCACTGTTCGGTGCTTGCGGGCCAGCTTCGAGCGCTGCCACAGTGCGCGGCGGATCCCGAGCGTCGAGCTGTGCGTCCACAGAGCGCGCTCGACCCCCTCCAGCGCGTCCGGCGCGCACAGGACGGTCAGTTGCACGGCGGGACGGTTCTTCTTCATCTGCACGGGCGTTTTGAACGCGTCGAGCGCCCCGGCCGCCATGATCTGTTCCGTGCAGTGGCCCATCTCCTCGCCCGTCATATCGTCCAGGTTGACCTCCAGGAGCCAGACCACATCGGACTCGGTCGCCGGGGCGTCCCCGGCGGGCGGCGCCGTGCCCACGGCCAGGCGCAGCACGTTGGGCAGCCCGCGCAGATCGCGCGCCCCCGCGCCATGGGCGACCAGCTCGACGGTCATCTCCGGCCAGTAGGGCGCCGGTTCGGCCAGCGTCTTCAGCAGCGCAGCGCCGGTGGGCGTCGTCAACTCGACTTCGACCGGCCCGCCGGCCGTCGGGCGTCCGCGCAGCAGTTCCGCCGTCGCCGGCGCGGGCACGGGCAGCCGGCCGTGGGCGGCCTCCACCGTGCCCCCGCCCAGGCGCACCGGCGAGTGCAGCAGCCGCTCGATGCCCAGCTCCGCCAGTCCCGCCACCGTGCCCACGATGTCGCAGATAGCGTCCACCGCGCCGACCTCATGGAAGTGCACGTGGTCGGTGTCGGTGTTGTGGACCTTTGCCTCGGCCTCGGCCAGGTTCCGGAACACGGCGCAGGCCCGTTCGGCCACCGGCTCCGGCAGGCCGCCACTCTCGATGATCTCGACCACGTCGCCGAGCCCCCGGTGCGGATGATGCTCGTGCTCGTCCAGCTCCACGGCGACACGCGTGGCGGTGATGCCCGAGCGCATGACCGGCTCGGCGGACAGGGACCACCCCGCCACCGGCAGCTTGCACAGTGCCCCCTCGATGGTCTCCAGGGGCACCCCGGCGTCCACCAAGGCGCCCAGGAACATGTCCCCGCTGATGCCGCTGAAGCAGTCCAGGTAGCCGACTCTCATGGCTCTGTCTCCGTAGGAGCAGTCCCTGGATTAGAACAGATGCCGCTGCTGGGCGCAACACGGACCCGCGCCTTGAAAAAACGCCCGGCGCGGGGCACAATACCTCCTCGCGGCGCGGGGTGCCGCCCCGACCTGCCGTCCTGCTGGCGAATGGGTAGGTCCGGCGTCCTCGCCGGACAGGGCGCGGCGAGCCGCCGCGCCTGCCCACTGAGAGAGCAGCATCATCCTCTGAAGGAGCCGGACCATGGCGAAGATCAACTTCGGCGGTGTGGAGGAAGAAGTCGTCACGCGCGAGGAGTTCCCCCTCGAGAAGGCGCGGGAGCTCCTGCAGGACGAGGTCATCACCGTGCTCGGATACGGCGTGCAGGGGCCGGCGCAGTCGCTGAACATGCGCGATAACGGTTTCGACGTGATCATCGGTCAGTCGCCCGAGTTCGAGAAGGACTGGCAGAAGGCCCTGGACGACGGCTGGGAACCGGGCGAGACGCTGTTCGACGTGGACGAAGCCGCCCGGCGGGGCACCATCATCCAGTACCTGGTCAGCGACGCCGCGCAGATGATCCTCTGGCCGCGCATCGAGCCCTGCCTGGAGGGCGGCAACGCGCTGTATTTCAGCCACGGGTTCAGCATCGTCTACCGGGACCAGACGGGCATCGAGCCGGCGGAGGACGTGGACGTCATCCTGGTGGCCCCGAAGGGCTCCGGCACGTCGGTGCGGCGCAACTTCCTGGCCGGCAGCGGCATCAACTCCAGCTATGCCGTCCACCAGGACGCCACCGGCCGGGCCGAGGAACGCTGCCTGGCCATTGGCATCGCCATCGGCTCCGGGTTCCTGTTCCCGACCACCTTCGAGAAGGAGGTCTGGAGCGATCTGACCGGCGAGCGGGGCGTGCTGATGGGCGCCCTGGCGGGCATCATGGAGGCGCAGTACAACCTGCTGCGCGAGCACGGGCACAGCCCCAGCGAGGCGTTCAACGAGACGGTCGAGGAGCTGACCCAGAGCCTGATGCCGCTGGTGGCCGAGAACGGCATGGACTACATGTACGCCAACTGCAGCACCACGGCGCAGCGCGGCGCCCTGGACTGGCGCCACAAGTTCCGCGAGGCCGTCGAGCCGGTCTTCGAGGAGCTTTACCAGAGCGTCAAGGAGGGCACCGAGACGCGCATAGTGCTGGAGGCCAACAGCCAGCCGGACTACGCCGAAAGGCTGCAGGAGGAGTTGGACGAGATCCGCAACAGCGAGATGTGGCGCGCCGGCGCCGCCGTGCGCAGCCTGCGCCCGGAGAACTGGGGCGAGCAGGACTGATCTGAGGCGCCCTGACGGGCCACGCTTCCGCCTGGCCGGTGGGAAGGACGGCTCAGGCGGGCTCCAACAGCAGCCTGTCCCCCTCCGACAGACCGGCCTCCTGCGCCCGGCCGGCGTTCATCTCCAGGACGGAATCGGCGTTGGGGCAGAACGAGAGCCGCCACGGCTTGAGGCCCTCGACAAGCTTCACGACACGGTTCTGCCCGTCCAGGTAAGCCAGGTCCAGCGGGAAGCGCATCAGGCAGGTGTGCACGCTGCGGCAGTCCGGGAACAGCAAGCCCTCCCCGTCGGGAAGGACGCGGCGCAGCATCAGCCCCCGCAGCCGCTGCCAGAAGCCCACAGCCGCCACGACACGCTCCAACAGCACGTCGCCCCTGCCCGCTATGACGGCCTTGTACGCTTTCACGGCGCCCTCCCTGCGCTGCCGCCGGCGAGTATAGCTCCGTCGCACAGCGGCTTTCAATCGCGGCGTCGGCGCGCCTGCCGCAGCAGCGCGGCCAGCTCGGGCCGTGCCCGCGCCAGGGCGTCCAGGGCCTGTTCGGCCTGCGGCCCGGCGCGCAACAGCTCCAGCGCCGCCTGGACGCCGAGGACCGCCTCCGCCTGGGCCGGCGCAAGGGCAACGGACATATCGAGGATTTTCCGCGCGCGCTGGGGGCCGGCCATCGTGTCGAAGGCCGCATCCAGGGCTTCCCGGCAGAGAGCGCACCTGACCGCCGACATCCGGCCTTCCGACAGGCCGTAGCGTTCGGCCAACGCGGCTTGCGCGTGGGCCCACGACGGTGCCGCGGCCGCTGCGCGCAAAGCGTCCTGCCGAACGCCGGCGCTCTCTGGCAGGAAGGCGCAGG
>JAWOCH010000413.1:0-3344 GCA_046483865.1 Candidatus Brocadiia bacterium
GCCGATTCCTGCACCGAGCAGGGAGGCAGTGATTATAAAGTAAACAATCACTGCTAAAACATTTACCGGCAACTGCACAGCGGCAAACATCAGGTTGATCAGCAAAACCAGCGCTCCGACGCGGCCGGGCGTCACGCTGAGGACGTTTCGTGCCCGCAACGCAGCCATCGGGCTTCGCCCTTCGGCTCCGCTCAGGGCCGTGAGCATGTCGAACGGCAGCCGGCCGCAGTAGATCCGGGTCCTGAGATAGATTCTCAGGCCTCCACGGCGTAGTCGAAGAAGCCCACCCCCTCCAGCTCATCCTGTAGCGCCGCCATTTCGTCCTCGCTCACCGGTTCCAGCGGCGGCCGGGGCGGGCCGCAGTCGAACCCCAGCAGCGCGGTGGCCGCCTTGGCGGCGCGGAAGATGCCGTGCCGGTTCAGCACCGTCAGCAGATCCACGGCGCTGGCCTGCTGCCGGCGGGCCACCTGCACGTGGCCCCGGCGGAACGCCTCCAGCAGATGCACGTAGAGCGGCGCGGCCACGTTGAACGTCGTCCCCACCACGGCGCGGCAGCCCAGGATGAACGCGTAGAGCATCAGACCCTCCGCGCCGCACATCACGTCGAACCGCCCGCCGCCCATCCGCACGCAGCGCCCCAGCTCCATCATGTCGGTGTGGCTGAACTTCATGCCCACCAGGTTCGGGATGCGCTCGGAGGCGTAGTCGAGGAATTCCACCATCGGCAGTTCGACGCGGGTCATGGGGGGGATGTGGTAGTAGTAGAAAGGCAGGTGCTTCGCGGCGGCGGCCACCGGCGCGCACCAGTCGGTCAACTGCCCGACCGAGCCGGGACGGAAGAAGGTGGGCGCCATCGCCGAGACGGCCGCCGCCCCCGAGCGCGCCGCGTGCTCGGCCAGCGACACCGCCGCCGGCAGGCTGTCGTGTCCCACGTGCACGATGATCGGGAAGTCCTCGTCGGCCACCTGAAGCCAGCGCTCGGCCACTTTCATGCGCTCCTGCACGGTCAGCGACAGGCTCTCGCCGGTGGTGCCGCAGACGAAGGCCCCTCTCACCCCGGCGTCACGCATCAGGCCGTGGAGCGGCTCGATCATCTGCAGGTCCACGCTCCCGTCCGCCCGCATGGGCGTAAGCGGGGGCACCACCAGTCCCTTGATGCGAAGTCCTTCCATGTCGGTTGTCCTCCAGTTGTTGCCGCGTCCACTCCCCGGCTGGTAGGCGCGGCGTCTCGCCGCGCCTGGTCCGGCGGGGACGCCGGACCTACCTGAGGGTGCGCATTCGACAGGATAGCGGCGGGGCCGGGGCGGGGCAAGCGCTCAGCGCCAGTGCTGTCCGGTTCTCTCAGCGAAGCGACGCCGACTATCAGCTTCGCGCCCTGAGCGATGTAGCACGGCCGCCCTCGGCCGTGGCCTTCTCTTCTGACCCAGCCGAGGGCGACTGGGCTACACGCTTCGCGTGCGGCGGGGCCGGGGGCGCGGCAAGCGCTCAGCGCTGGAACAGGCTGCGGCTGCTGAACTTCGGCTCGCTGGTCAGGCGCACCCCCAGGCTCCTCAGGCCCGCCTCGTCCCCCGGGGTGGGCATGTGGGTCAGGTGTGCCTCGCACCCGTGCAGGTCCTTAAGCTTGTCCACCGCGCGCCGGGCGGTGGGGTTGGTGGCCGCGCTGATGCTCAGGGCGATCAGGGCCTCCTCCAGGTCCAGGCTGGCGCTGCGGGAGTCCAAGGTGGTCCGCTTCAGGTCGGCCACCGATTCGATGATCAGCGGGGACAGCAGGTGGATGTCATCCGGGATGCCCGCCAGCAGCTTGATGGCGTTGAGCACCAGGCTGGAGGAGGCGTGCATTAGCGGGGAGTTCTTGCCGGTGACGATGCGGCCGTCGGGCAGCTCGAGAGCGGCTCCGCAGAAGATGCCCTTGTGCCCTTTGCCGTTGCGTTGGGCATCCTCGGCCGCCCGTCGGGCGGGGGCGACGACCCGGCGGTCCGACGGTTCCATCTCCACCTCCTCCATCAGGGCCCGCACCCTGTCCACCGTTTCCCGTTCGGCCACGCCCATCGCATGTTCGCAGCTATAGCGGAAGTAGCGGCGCACTATCTCCTGCCGGGCGGCCTCGCGGCAGACCTGGTCGTCGGTGATGGCAAAGCCGGCCCGGTTGACGCCCATCTCGGTGGGGGAGCGGTAGGGCGGCTCGGAGCCGGTGATCCGCTGCAGGATGCGCCGCAGCACGGGGAACGCCTCCACGTCCCGGTTGTAGTTGACGGCCGTTTCCCCGGTGGCCTCCAGGTGGAAGGGGTCAATCATGTTGACGTCTCTCAGGTCGGCCGTCGCCGCCTCGTAGGC
This sequence comes from Candidatus Brocadiia bacterium, assembly GCA_046483865.1. Classification (GTDB taxonomy): domain Bacteria; phylum Planctomycetota; class Brocadiia; order SM23-32; family SM23-32; genus JAWOCH01. Next base: position 2,335 of record JAWOCH010000413.1, read on the forward strand.
CACGTTCACCGGATGCTTCAGCGGCAGGTTCCAGATGGGGAAGGTCTCGAACTTCGCATAGCCCGACTCCAGCCCACGGCGGCGGTCGTGGTACATCTGGCTCAGGCAGGTGGCCAGCTTGCCGCTGCCCGGCCCGGGGCCGGTGACCACCACCAGGGGGCGGTCGGTCTCGATATACTCATTGGCGCCGTAGCCCTCTTCACTGACCACCAGGTCCACGTCGGCGGGGTAGTCGGGGGTGACCGGGTGGCAGCAGACGCGGATGCTGCGGCGCTCCAGCTTGTTGCGGAACACGCGTGCCGAGGACTGCCCTGCGAAGCGCGTGATGACCACCCCGGCCACGTCCAGCTCGGCGGCGCGGAAGTCGTCAATCAGCCGCAGGGCGTCCATGTCGTAGCTGATGCCGAAGTCGGCGCGTATCTTGCGCCGCTCGATGTCGCCGGCGTAGATGCAGAGGATGATCTGCGCCTGCTCGCGCAACTTTTCCAGCAGGCTCATCTTGGCGTTGGGGTCGAAGCCGGGCAGGACGCGCGCGGCGTGGTAGTCGAACACCAGCTTGCCGCCGAACTCCAGGTAGAGCTTACGGTCGAAGCGCTCGACGCGCTGGAGGATAGCGGCGGCCTGCTCGCGGATGTAGCGCGCGTTGTCGAAGCCTGTGGGTGCGGTCATGGACCCGCCGGGGTGCTGGTCGCGATGGGGGGAGTCTATCGGCCGGGCAACTCCCCGTCAAGCGTGCTGCCCCTTGAGGCGTCTGCGCTGTGCGGACGCGCAGAAGCGCGTCCCTCCAAATGTAGCACGGCCGCCCTCGGCCGTGGCCGTCCCGCCTCTGCCCGGTAGGCGCGGCGTCTCGCCGCGCCTGGTCCGGCGGGGACGCCGGACCTACCCATGGTGCGTGGCGGGCGCGTCCCTCCAGGAACGGCTTGCGGCCGGACGGCGGACTCCAGGGACGGCGTTTCGCCGGGGGGCGCCGGAAGGGAGCGGCTATATGACGTGAGGCTGCGGTGGCCCTG
>JAWOCH010000034.1:0-8244 GCA_046483865.1 Candidatus Brocadiia bacterium
GCTGGACGGGGAGCAGCCCGAGGCGTTGCAGGCACTCCTTGAGCAGTCCGGCGGTCCGCCGGCGCCCAGCCGGTTGATCGTGTTCTCCGCCGGCGAGGAACAGGCCGATCTGTTGCCCTCCGAGTTCGAGCAGGAGCGGCTCCTGTGGGTCAGCGGAGAGATGGACTCCCCGGAGACTGTGCGCCGCGTGCGCGAGTTCCTGGGCGCCGACAGCCACCTGTGGACCAAGGAGCTGGGGCTGGACTCCGGGCAGGGGGAGTTCCTGCTGGGATCATCCGTGCGCGGAGTCGAGGCCGGCGAGGGTGAGGCCGAGCGGGTCCTGCGCTTCGCCGAGGAGCTGTCGGGCCAGACGGACCTGGACGGCCTGCTGGAGCAGGCGCTGGGCCGCTACATGGAAGCCCTCTCCTGCCAGGCGGGCAGTCTGTACCTGTGGGATGAGCGTTCCGAGACCCTGGTGCTGAAGGCCGCCGAGGGGCCGGATCAGGATGTCCGCCTGGGACTGCGCCAGAAGCTGGGCGAGGGGCTGGCCGGCTGGGTGGCCGAGGTCGGCGAGTCAATACTGGTCAGGGACACGCGGAAGGTCCAACGCTTGCACCGGCGCGACTGCCACCGATACGGCGACTTCAGTTGTCTGGCCGCGCCCATCCGACACGGAGAGCAGTTGTTCGGAGTGGTCTGCCTGACCATGCGCGAGGGCGGCCCGCCTCTGGGCGAGCCGGACCTGCGTCTGGCGCACCGCCTGTCGGAGAAACTGGCCTCTCTCATCCTGCCGCTGACGCTGCTTTCGGAACTGCGCTTCTTCAACGACCGCCTTCAGAGCGTCTTCAAGAGCTGCTCGGACATGGTGGTGCAGAAGGACAGCCAGATGCGCCAGGTGCGCGCGCTCAGCTCAGACATCCTGGACGGGCTGCCCCTGGGCGTGGTGGCGTACGATAGGCATCTGCAGGTCAGGTTTGCCAACTCGGCAGCCCGCGAACTGCTCGACGCAACGGAAGAGACCTCCGCCGAGGAGATGGGCGCGGTTCTGCGGGAAGGTCTGGACGGCCAGGCCGAGGGCTGGAGGGACCGGCTGCTGTCGGTATTGCGCGACGGAGAGCACTTCCGCATCCCGCGCGCCGCCTTCCAGAGGCCGGACGGCCCCAGGACGCTGGACATCCGCGCCGCCCCGATGCACGGGGCACGGGATGAGCTGGCGGGCGCCGTGTTGACGCTGCAGGATGTGACGGACGACGTTGAGCTGGAGCGCAAGCTGTCTTCGGCGGAGAGGCTGGCCCTGATGGGCAAGATCGCCGCCAAGGTGGCCCACGAGCTGAACAATCCCCTGGACGGCATGCTGCGCTTTCTGAACCTGGCCGAGCGCCAGATGGAATCCCGACCGGACAAGGCCCGCCAGTACCTGGAGGAAGCCAGGCAGGGCATGCTGCGCCTGGGCAATATCGTGGCGGAGCTTCTGGCGTTCTCACGGAGCCATCGGCCCGGGGCGCGGGCGGTCAGCATCAGCCGTATCATCCACCAGAGCCTGGCCCTCTACGAGGAACGCGCCCAGGCCGCCCAGACCACCTTCCAGGTGGACGTGCCCGCCGAGCTGCCCCCCTGCGCCCACGCGGAGCTGTGCGAGGTGTTCGGCAACGTGATCAAGAACGCCCTGGACGCGATGGGCACGGGCGGCGTGCTGAAGGTGAGCGCCGAGGCGCACAACGGCGAGGTGAAGGTGATCTTTGCTGACAGCGGCCCCGGCGTGCCCGAACGGGTGCGCGACAGGATATTCGACCCCTTCGTGACGACTAAGAAAGACGGCAACGGAACCGGGCTGGGCCTGGCCACCTGCCGAGACTCCCTGGAGCGCATGGGGGGCGATATACGGCTGTGCCCCTCCGAGCAGGGAGCTACGTTTGAGATAACAGTGCCCGTCGAGCAACCGACGGCATAGGAGCCCCTCAATAACTGGTAGGTCCGGCGTCCCCGCCGGGCGCGGCGGGGCGCCGCCCCTGCCCGTTGAAGGAGGGGTGCCGTGAGCCGGCGCAGTATCACAGCAGGCGGATAGGGAGTGACATGGACGACCGAGTGCCAGTGTTGGTTCTGGACGATGACCCGATCGAGCTGCGCAGCCTGAGCGAGTACCTGCGGCTGGAAGGCTACAGCGTAAGCACCGCTGAGGGGCTCCAGGAGGCGTTCGACGTGCTGGAGAGCGATCACTTCCGCGTGGTGATGGCGGACATCCGCCTGCCGGAGGGCTCCGGTTTTGACCTGTTGCGCCACGTGCAGGAGAACGACCTGCCGACCGCCGTCATCATGGTCACCGGCTACGGCACGATCGAGGATGCCGTCCGGGCGATCAAGATGGGTGCGTTCGACTACGTCACCAAGCCAATCTCCGACGATGAGGTCCAGCTCGCCATAGAGCGCGCCCTCCAGCAGCAGCAACTGCTGGAGGAGAACAGCCGCCTGCGCCAGCAGTTGAACATGACCTTCCAGTTCGGCAACTTCGTCTGCGGCGATCCGAAGATGAAGCAGGTGCTGGACATGGCCAAGATCGTGGCGGGCAACGACGCCACGGTGCTGATCACCGGGGAGAGCGGCACGGGCAAGACCGTGGTGGCACGGGCCATCCACATGAACTCGGCCCGCGCGGGCAATCCCTTCGTCGAGCTGGGCTGCGGCACGCTGCCGGATACCTTGCTGGAGAGCGAGCTGTTCGGGCACATGAAGGGCGCCTTCAGCGGAGCCATCGCCGACAAGCGCGGCCGGTTCGACGCCGCCAACGGGGGCACGCTGTTCCTGGACGAGATATCGCTGGCCTCCCCGTCCCTGCAGCAGAAGCTGCTGCGCGTGCTGGAGGATTTCAAGTTCGAGCCCGTCGGCAGCACGCAGACGCGCGAGGTGGACGTGCGCCTGATCCTGGCCACCAACGAGGACCTGGGCAAGCTGCTGGCCAACGGTGACTTCCGGGAGGATCTCTACTACCGCGTCAACGTGATGAACATCTCGCTGCCGCCGCTGCGGGAGCGGCGGGACGACATACTACCCCTCGCGCGCCACTTCCTGGAGAAGTATGGCCCCCAGGCGCGCCGAGAGATCGAGGGGCTCTCCGAGGAGTCCCTGCGCATGTTGAGCGCCTACGACTGGCCCGGCAACGTGCGCGAGCTGGAGAACGTCATCCAGCGGGCCGTGCTCGTTTGCGACAAGCCGTACATCACGCCGGAAGCCCTGGAGATACGCGGCGCCGTGCAGGATGACGTCCTCTCGCCCGAGGATGGCGTGCTGCCCTTGAGGGAAGCCATGAAGCGCGTCGAACGGCGGCTGATCCTGGCGGCCCTCAAAGCCGCCGACGGGAACCGGAAGGAGACGGCCCGCCGGCTGGAGATCAACCGCACCACCCTATACAACAAGCTGCACGAGCACGACATCATGGATGCCTGATAGGGGCGGGGCGGTCAGGCCGACATGCGGTAGATGTCCATCCGTGGCGTCTCTTCGAACTCGACGGCGACTCCGGCCTGTCCGTAGGTGGCCTCGCGTTCCTCGTCCGGGGGTTCGAGTCGCAGGACTCTGGCCTCGCCGCGAAGGGTGCGGAAGAGCGGCCCCAGGTTGTAAGCGCTGAAGCCAGAAAGAGTTAGAGCAACTTCCTGGCCCACCTCAAGCTCGTGCCACTGCGTCGTGCGGAAGTAGATGCCCCCCGGTGACACGTTCTCGGTCGTGCCGGTGCCCTCCAGCTCCTCACGGCTGGGGCTGAAGAACTCGACAGTCAGCTTCAACGACAGCCGGGGCCACTTCCTGCGTTCGATGTCTCTATCCACCAGATCATCGGGCTCACCGGGTGCGGAATCGGCCGGCCCGAGATGCGGGCTCGGGTCTGATTGAAGCGCGCAGCCGAAACTGGCACGCCTATGCAGTGCGCCTGCCGGACGGCTCTCCGTTCAGTCCGTGCCGGCGCATCTTCTTATACAGCGTGGAGCGACTGATCTTCAAACGCTTCGCGGCGGATGTCTTGTTCCAACCGGAATCCTCCAGCGCCCTCAGGATGTAGCGCCTTTCCGGTCCTTGAAGTGCCGCCTTCAGCGGCTTCACGTCCCCGTTGTTGCCGGCTCCCGGCGCGCTCCGTGCACGGACGCGCGGCGGCAGGCTCGCCCGCTGGATCGCCGGCCCACGGGTCAGCATCACGGCGTACTCCACGGCGTTGCGCAGCTCGCGGGCGTTCCCGGGCCACTCGTAGTGCGCCAAAGCGTCCATCGCCGGGCGCGTGATCCGTTCGATGCTACGCTTATACCTGGCTGCGGCCAGCCCAAGGAAGTGGTCTGCCAGCAGCGGGATGTCTACGCGCCGTTCTCTCAGCGGAGAGAGGCGGACACGCACGGCCGCCTCCAGCAGCCCCAGAAGGCCCTCGGCTGCGCTGTCGTCGGCCGGCCCCTCAGCCGTGCCAATGAACTGCATGTCCGCAGAGGGCGCGCCGTCCGGGCCGGCCACTTTGCCCTGCATAGCCCTGGCCAGCCTCGCCGCAACGCGGGGCACCAGGTAGTCTGCTGCCTCCAGCAGCAGCGTCGTGCCGTCGGCGCGCTCAACGGCGCCCGGCCGGCGGCCTTCGACGCCAAACAAATCGGCCTCCTGCCTGGCGCGCCCTGTCGGGCCGCAGTAGACCTCGACGAGGGGGCCCAGGCAGCGCGGCGAGAACTGATGCACCTTGCGCGCCAGGAGGGTCTTGCCCGCTCCGCTGGGGCCGCAGATCACCAGCGGCCTGCCCATGGCCACAGCCCGCACGGCCGTCTCGCAGACGGACAGCGTCTGCTGGTCCAGCGACAGGAATCCGGGCAGCGCCGGGAGCCGGGTCAGCGGCTCGGGCCGCTGGTTCCCCCCCTCTGCCAGGCCGCCCAGAGCGTCGCGCAGTACTGAGTCCAGCTTCCCTCCGTCGTCGGGCCGGGGCCACAGGTAATCCCGGGCGCCGGCCTGCAGGCACCGCACCGCCTCCCGGATGGATCCCGTGCGGCTCAGGGCCACCACCGGCGGCCGGTCAGCGAACACGAGTCCGTCTCCGAGCCGGCGGCGCAGTTGCTCGTCGGGAGAGTCAGCCTGCACCAGCAGCAGGTCGAACTGCTGCCGCGCCATTGCCTTCGACGCCTCGCGCAGGGAGCCGGCCACGCTCAGCCTGGTTCCGCTTTCTCTGGCCAGGCGTTGCGAGGTGGCGATGACTCGTTCGTCGGTGGTTATCAGAAGGGCAGATACGCTGTCCATGGATCCCTTCTTCGGGCACAGGCCACACACGGGGAGAAGCACATAGAACCCACGGGACTGTAGGTGGCGGCAAACTGTGTGCCACCTTCCCTGTGCCGCCGGACCGCTCCCTCAGGCTGGCTGCAGCGCATACGAAGGCGGGCAGACGGCTACCCCTGTGCGGCGGTCTGCCTTGTCGGAAGCGCTTTGTGAACAAAGCGTAACGGCATCCGCCTGCGGCTGTTCCGCCGCTCGTGAACCCGCAGAAGTGCCGCTTTGTCCTGCGCCGGGCCCAGATGCGCGGCAGCCGGGCCGTCGGCAAGTATGGAAAGGGCTGTGGTGACGGCACTCGGCACGGGTGTCCACATATATGGACACGGGACACGCGCAGGAATGGCTCAAGCGGATCGGGCCGGCAGCCCGTGAACTCCGCACTGCCCGGTCGGCCGGACTTGCGAAACTTATTGTTGCCTCTGCTGCGGCGGGTCGCGTATAATGGTGCTTCAGAGCAAGGGATTTCCTTGCGCATCTTGCAGGGGGATATACGCGCGGCAGCCCGATGGTGCCCGATCCACGCGTGGCCCGGCGTGGAGCAGTTGCCACGCGCGCATCCCGTCGCCGGGGGTCTGCAAGCACTGCTCCTCCGCGTCCTGTAGCTCGGGGTGTCCATGGGACAAAGCAACGCCGCCGCTCGGGTGCCGCAACCGCCGCACTCTGACGGCCTGACGGTGCGTCCGGCAGCCTCGAGGCAGGAGCTTGAGGAGGCCTATTCCCTGGTCTATACCAGCTACCGCCGCCGGGGCTATCTGCCGGAGCACCCGGAGCAGATACGGCTCACCGTCTTCAACGCCTTCCCGACCACCACCACTTTCGTAGCCGTGCTGCGGCAGGAAGTGATCGCCACAGCTTCCCTGGTTTTGGATACCCCGGTCGGGCTCCCGATGGATGAGATCTATCACGACGAACTGGAACCCCTCCGGCAGCGGGGACGCAAGCTGACGGAAGCCACCATGCTGGCCGACCGCCGGCGGCAGTTGCGGCGGGCACTGCCCATGCTGATGCAACTGATGAAGCGGGTGTTTGACCAGGCCACGTTGATGCTGGACGCGGACGATATGTGCATCAGCATCAACCCCCGCCATGAGACCTACTACGAGCGCTACCTGCTGTTCGAGCCCCTGGGCGAGCTGCGAATGTACCCGAGCGTCTGCGACAACCCCGCCCTGGCCAAACGGCTGAACCTGAACACGGTGCGCCAGCGGTGCGAGGGCAACGAGAAGCTGCTCAGGCAGTTTTTCACCAACCGCACTCCGCTGGACATGCTGCACGATGCCTATCGCCTGACCGTGGCCGACCTGCACTACTTCTTCGAGGAGCGCACCGACATCTTCCGGCAGGTCTCCTGGCCGTTCATCGAAGCGCTGCGCCGGGCCCGTCCCGACTACCCCTGGGACGACGTGGAAAGGGACTGAGGGCCTGGTGACAGATGGGTGGGTCCGGCGTCCTCGCCGGACAAGGCGCGGCGAGACGCCGCGCCTACCTGATTAGAGCGTGAGGGCCGGGGTCATGCACCGGTCCAGCACGGGCTATCGGGGCTGTCAGTCATTCGCCGCGAACTCCACCTCGACCCGCCCCTCGCTCCTGCGCAGCTTCACCTCGCGCGCCTCGCCGCCCACCTCGACCAGGTGTCTGCCGTGGAAGGCCGGCACGGTGCAGAGGCCGTCGGGCCCCGTCTCGCCCTCCCAGCGGGTCCACCACTTGTCGAACACCAGCCGGCGATAGGCGCGGGCGGCGGGCGTGGGGCTGAAGTCCTTCTTCCACAGCGCCGCCTCCGGACGCCAGTGGGCGCCTTCCCAGAAGCCCCACATCAGCACGCCCGTCACCGCCGGGTGGGCGAAGCACGTTCGGTAGAACTCGACCAGCCGCTGCGCCTTGAGCTGCTCGTCCTCGGTGCCCAGGTCGAACTCGGTCACCCGGATGGGCAGTCCGAACTCCGCCAGCCTGTCCAGCGAGGCGTGCACCTGCTCGGCGTCCATCGGGCCCCAGAAATGCCCCTGGCAGCCGATGCCCCCCACCGGCGCCCCCTGCTCGATGAGCCACTCTATCTGTCTGGCGTACTCTTCGACATCCTCTCCGCTCAGGATCTTATAGTCATTGACGTAGAGGGTGGCTCCGGGGTCGCCCTCAGCCGCCCACTGGAACATCCGGACGCGAATCTCCGGCCCGAGTCGCTCCGCGTAGAAGTCCCCGTGGACCATTTCGTTGTTCACGTCGTACTCGACGATGCGCCCCCGGTAGCGGCTGGTGACCTCGGTGGCCCGTCGCCGGACGGCTTCCCCCAGCTCATCATCGGCCAGCTCTTTGACCCAGTTCTGCACGTACTTGTCCACCGCCCAGAACAGGCAGTGCCCCCGCATGGCGATGCCGCTCTCCTCACACCAGGCCAACATGCGATCGGCGGCCTCGTAACTGACCCGTCCCCGGCGGCGCTCTGTGTGGTACCACTTCAGGGCGTTCTCGTGGACGGCGCAGTTGAAGTTCTCCTTCACTATGTCCAGGTAGCGGCGCCGGTCCTCCTGATCGAACCTCGGCCGGAAGGCGCGGGCGGAGATGGCCGTGCCGAACCAGAACTCGTGCTCCTGCTGGGTGACCTTCACACGGGTGCCTGGCAGGGCGTGGACGACTATCTGCCCCTTACGATGCTGTTCGATGGCGCGAGCGACGGCGTCGTCCGGTTCGGCGGCGAAGGCCAGCGCACAGACCAACACGGCGAGCACGGCCAGCATGGCAGGTATCATCGAGCGATCCTCCTGAGCTTTGGCGGCAGTGTAACGGCGGCGGGGTCAGGCCACAAGGCGGCGTTCGTCCACACCTGACAGGACTCCCGCAGGCCGGTAGTATTGGCCCCCGTCCCGTGCCGAGCGGCCGGGGCGCTGCCCGAAGAAGGAAGGAGCCGACGTTGAGCGACAGACGCAAACTGGCCGTTGTCGGATTCGATTCGGTGTCGCTGCACACGCTGCTGGAGTTCGTGGAACGCGG
>JAWOCH010000168.1:0-13416 GCA_046483865.1 Candidatus Brocadiia bacterium
GGGGCGTCCTCTACGCCGGCATCATGGTGACCTCCGACGGGCCTCAAGTGCTGGAGTTCAACTGCCGGATGGGTGACCCGGAGACCCAGCCGCTGCTGATGCGCCTGGAGAGCGACCTGGTGCCCGTGCTGCTGGCCGTGCTGGACGGCGACCTGGAGAACGCCGACATCCGCTGGGACGAGAGGCCCGCCTGCTGTGTTGTCATGGCCAGCGGAGGCTACCCCACCGACTACGAGACCGGATATCCCATAGAGGGCCTGGAGGACGCGGCTGAGATGGAGGATGTCCATGTCTTCCACGCCGGCACAAAACGGGATGGTGGCCGGGTTGTGACCGCCGGCGGGCGCGTGCTGGGGGTCACCGCACGGGGCGAGAGCATCCCCGACGCCAGGCAGCGCGCCTACGCGGCCGTCGAGAAGATACACTTCCAGGACGCCCACTACCGCACAGACATCGGCCAGAAAGCCATAGACCGCTAAGAAGGCTGCCCATTACTGTCTCAGGCGCCGGCTACGGGAGTTGGCAGCCTGCTTGAAGAAGTTGTTCCTCCGGCGGCGCCCACTCTCTCATTGGGTAGGCGCGGCGTCTCGGCCGCCGTACGGCGGCCCTTGTCCGGCGAGGACGCCGGACCTACCCCTTTCTCAAGGCAGGCAGTCAGGGGGGAACGAACCGATGGGCTATTCCGTACTCTCAGAGGCCGAGGCCGGCTCCGAGAGAATCGAGGCTGACTGGGGTTCGCTGACCTGGCTGGCCGGCCACGCCAGGGGCAACGCGGAGGGGTTGACCCTCGGACGGGTCATCATCCATCCCGGCTGCCGCAATCCTTCCCACCGCCATCCCAACTGCGAGGAGGCGCTCTACCTGCTGAGCGGCCGGCTGCGGCATTTCATCGGCCCCGAGGAGGTGACCCTGGAAGCCGGCGACACGCTGGTTATCTCCGCCGGCGAGGGCCACTACGCCGTCAACATCGGCGATCAGGACGCGGACATGATCGTGGCCTACTCGTCGGGACGACGTGGGTTCGAGCACACTGACTGAGGGAGCAGGAACGATGGAACAGCTTGTCGCCAGTCCGGTCTGCGACCCGGACATGGACCTGGAGAAGTCGTTGCGAACCTACTCGGGGGTGGGCTTCAGCAAGTTCGAGGCGTTCACCGGCTGGACGGCCGCCCGGCTGGACCCGGCCGGCGACCCGGAGGAGTATCGCCGCGTGGCCGACCGGTGCGGCATGCGCATCGTCTCCGTGCACCTGCCTGCCATACGGGCCGATGAAGACGAATCACTCGGCTGGGCGGTGCACACCGCGCGCTTCGCCCACGAGGTGGGGGCGGAGGTGGTCATCTTCAAGGCGGACAGCCTGGAGACCTACGCCCGCACGGCCGGCCCGTTCCCGGAGGCCGTCGGGTAGCTATCTCTGAAGGCCGTCATCACGAATCACACCGGCGGCGCCATCGAGAGTCCGGACGACTTCCGCCGGGCCTTTGAGCGGATGGGCGACGCCCGGATGCTCGGTCTGTTCGAGGTGGGCCACTTCCACCAGTCAGGCTACACCTGGCAGGAGGGCGCCCCGGTCCTGGGTAAGCGCATCGGCCTGGTGCACCTGAAAGACGTGGCCGACGGAGAGTGCGTGCCGTTCGGGGAAGGGGAAGTGGACTTCCCCCCCCTGTTCGCCCACATGCGCTCGGTCGGCTACGCCGGCGACTACGTAGTCGAGCTGGAGGGGCGGCCCCGGGATGAGGACGCCATGGGCTACCTGGCCCAGAGCGCCCGCTACCTGAGCGGACTGCTGGAGGAGTCAGCCCGCTCAACGCCTTGACTTCCGTACTCGCTTTGGGTACGATTGGCCCCGATATGGGTACGAACTCCGGCGGCGACAGCATCTCCAGTGCCCTGTTCGGCAAGACGCGCCGGGCAGTGCTGGGCCTGCTGTTCACGCATCCGGGCGAGTCGTTCTACGTGCGGCAGGTAGTGCGGATCGCGGACGTGGGCCAGGGCGCGGTTCAGAGGGAACTGCGTCGGCTGCACGCCGCAGGCATCATAGAGCGCGAGCAGCGCGGACGACAGGTCTTCTACTGCGCTAACCGCGCATGTCCGGTCTTCGACGAGCTGCACGATCTGATGGTCAAAACGGCCGGCGTGGGCGAAGTGTTGCGGCAGGCGCTGGACCCGCTGGCTGACAGCCTTGGAGTGGCTTTCGTGTACGGCTCCGTAGCAAGTGGCCGGGAGAGCGCGCGCAGCGACGTGGACGTGATGATCATCGGCGAGGCGAGCTTCGAGGACATCGTCCAGGTCCTGCGTCCGGCCGAGGAGAGACTGGGGCGGGAAGTGAACCCAACGGTCTATCCTCCCGCTGAGTTCAGAGCCAAGCTGGCGTCCGAGCACCATTTCCTCACCTCGGTGCTCAATGAACCGAAGGTCTTCCTGGTCGGAGACGCGCATGACCTTGAGCAACTGGCTGGCCAATAGCTGGCTGATTGAGCACAAGACCACCCGCCGGGAGATTCGCGACCTGCTGGCGGTAGTCAGGCGCGAACTGGCTGATGCCCGGGTCCAGGGACTCAGCGTCGACGCGCGTTTCGGCCATGCGTACAATGCTGCGCTGCAGAGCGCGGTGGCGGCCCTTGCCGCAGCGGGCTTCCGCGTCGCCCGCGGGGTTTCCCACCATCACTACGCCATCCAGTCACTCGCCCACACTGTGGGCTGCGAAGCGAAACTGGTTGCCACGCTGGATAAGTTCCGCAAGAAGCGTAACATCAGCGATTACGAACGCGTGGGGAACGTGTCGGAGCAAGAAGCCGACGAGATGCTGCGCCTGGCCAGCACACTGTCCACCGCAGTGCGGAGCTGGCTGCAAGAGGAGCATCCTGACCTGCTGGAGGAGTGACCGCCATGGCGCAGACGCTCGGCTTCATCGGACTCGGGGCGATGGGCGGGCCGATGGCGCGTAACCTGCTCGATGCGGGCTGTGAGCTGGTCGTCTTCGACATCGAGGACGAACGCGTGCAGGCGCGCGTGGCGGAGGAGGCGCGCGCCGCCGCCAGCGCGGAGGCGGTCGTGGGGGCGGCGGAAGTGGTGTTCACCTCCCTGCCCTACTCGCACACGTTCGTGGAGGTGGCGGAGGCCGAGTTGATCCCGCACGCCCGCGAGGGGCAGGTGTTCGTGGACCTGGGCACGGTGGCCCCGCCGGAGACGCGCCGGCTGGCGGAGCAGTTCAGGGCGAAGGGCGCCCACCTGCTGGACGTGCCGGTCAGCGGCGGTCCGTCCGGCGCCGAGGCGGGCACGCTGCGGATGTTCGCCGGCGGAGACCGCCAGGTGTTCGAGAACGTCCTGCCCCTGCTGCACGTGCTGGGCGAGCCCGAGCGCGTGGTATACTGCGGCCCGAGTGGCGCCGGCCAGGTGGTCAAGGGCGTCAACCAGCTCGCCATGGGCCTGAGCAACGCCGTGTACCTGGAGTGTGCCGCGCTGGCGAAGCTGGCCGGGGCGGACCTGGAGGCCGTCCGGCGCGGCGTCGGCGGCGAGACCGGGTGGCGGCTGCGCCTGCGCAACGTGATCGAGCAGGTGATGGCCGGGGCGGGGGAGAACGTGGGCGTCAAGTACGGGCAACTGGCCTACTACCTGGCGGAGGGGCGCGAGGGCGGCTTCGACCTGCCGCTGACCCGCGCGCTGCACGAGTTCTGCGAAGGCGCCGAGAAGCGGGTGATCGAGGTCAACCGGCCGTCGCCCGCCTTCTGGCACGAACTGACCAAAGGCCGACGGGCCGAAGAGGGAGAGCGATGACGACGCCGCCGAACTTCCTGTTCATCCTGCTGGACGACATGGGCTGGCGCGACCTGGGCTGCTGCGGCAGCGAGTTCTACGAGACGCCCAACGTGGACCGGCTGGCCGCCGAGGGGATGCGCTTCACCGACGGATACGCCGCCTGCCCAGTCTGCTCCCCCACGCGCGCCAGCATCCTGACCGGGCGCTACCCCGCGCGGGTCGGCGTGACCAACTTCATCGGCGGCCACACGCGCGGCAGACTCATTGACGCCCCCTACACCGACCATCTGCCGCTGGAGGAGACATCCCTGGCCGCGTCGCTGAAGCGCGGCGGCTACAACACCTACCACGTCGGCAAGTGGCACCTGGGCGGGGAGCCGTTCTGGCCCGAGGAGCACGGGTTCGACCGCAACGTGGCCGGCTGCCACTGGGGCATGCCCAACCAGGGCTACTTCAGCCCCTGGGGCAACCCGCGCCTGGAGGACGGGCCGGAGGGGCAGTACCTGACCGACCGGCTCACCGACGAGGCCATCGAACTGATACGCGGCAACGGGGAGGCTCCCTTCTTCCTCTACATGGCCTTCTACTCGGTGCACGTGCCCATCCAGGCCAAGGAAGTCTACATCGAACGGTTCGAGCAGAAGGCCCGTGAAATGGGCCTGGACGGGATCAAGACCCACCAGGTGGGCGAGCACTTCCCCTGCGAACACAAGAAGGAGCGCCGCGTCCAGCGCCGCCTGGTCCAGTCAGACCCCGTCTATGCCGGCATGATACAGAGCGTGGACGAGAGCGTCGGCCGGCTGCTGGACACGCTCGAGGAGCTGGACCTGAGCGAGAACACCGTGGTCATCTTCACCTCCGACAACGGCGGGCTGGCCACCGCCGAGGGCGCGCCGACCTGCAACCTGCCGCTGGCCGAAGGGAAGGGCTGGATGTACGAGGGCGGCACGCGGGAGCCGATGCTGGTCTGCTGGCCCGGCCACACCGCGCCCGGCAGCACGTGCTCCGTGCCGGTCACCAGCCCGGACTTCTACCCCACGCTGCTCGAGATGGCCGGCCTGCCGCCCGATCCGGAGCAGCACTGCGACGGGGTGAGCATCGTGCCGCTGCTGGAGGGCGGCGACACGCTGGACAGGGAGGCCATCTACTGGCACTATCCGCACTACGGCAACCAGGGCGGCACGCCGGGCTCCTCGGTGCGCGCCGGCGACTGGAAGCTGATCGAGTTCTTCGAGGACGGCCGCCTGGAGCTGTACAACCTGCGCGAGGACCCCGGCGAGGACGAGAACCTGGCCCGCAGCGAGAGCCGACGCGCCGAGCGCCTCCACAAGCTGCTTTTGCGCTGGCGGGAGGAGATGGAGGCGATCACCCCGCAGCCGAATCCCGAATACGACCCGGCCGACTGGCCGAACGATGATCCGAGGATCTGACCATGCCAGGTGGGAGACGCCCGAACGTCATTGTCATCCTGACCGACGACCAGGGCTGCTGGGCGATGGGCTGCGCCGGGAACCCGGAGCTGCGCACGCCGAACCTGGACCGATTGGCCGACGAGGGCATCCGGTTCAAGAACTTCTTCTGCACCTCGCCGGTCTGCTCCCCCGCCCGTGCGTCCCTGCTGACCGGCCGCATCCCCAGCCAGCACGGCGTGCACGACTGGATCCGCGCCGGCAACTCGCCCTGCGAGCCCGAACGGGACGGGAAGCTGATTGACTACCTGGGGGTCCGGCCGGAAACTGGGCTCGGCCGCGCCGCCGCCATTTCGGCGCAGGTCAAGGCGCGAGGCCGCAGGCGTGCCCCTGAGGCACTTCAAGGCCGAGCAACACAGAGATGCGTCGCAAATGGCACCGGCCCAAAGGGTTGGGGCGTCGCGGGGCCATCTGCGGCGTCGGAGCTCCTCCGGGATGCTCGAACGCATCACCATCGTCGCGCCTCCTTGCATATGGCACCGCGACGCTCCCAACGCGGCCAGATCCAGTTTCCGGCCGGACCCCTAACCGGTCAGACCACCTACGTGGGCCTGCTGGCCCGCGCGGGTTACACCTGCGGTCTGAGCGGCAAGTGGCATCTGGGCGACGCGCACCATCCGCCCAAGGCATACGCTTCCTGGTTGGCGCACGCGCGTGGCGGCGGCGACTACTACGGCGCGCCGCTGGTCGCCGACGAGTCGCACATCTACCTCGAACCGCGCTACGTGACGGATGTCTTCACCGAGGGCGCGCTGGACTTCCTGGACCGGCACGCCGGCGGCGAAGCGCCGTTCTACCTGAGCCTGCACTATACCGCCCCCCACAGCCCCTGGCGCCGCGACCAGCACCCGGCCGAGTACTTCGACCCCTACTACGAGGACTGCCCGTTCGAGTCCGTCCCCGACCTGCCCGCTCATCCGTGGGCGGAGGCAAACCATATCTTCCTGGATGATCCGGAGAAGCGCCGCGAGTTCCTCAGCGGCTACTACGCCTCCATCGAGGCGATGGACGCCGGCGTGGGGCGCGTGCTCGACTGGCTGGAGCGGAACGAGCTGCGGAAAGACACGCTCATTCTGTTCGTCAGCGACAACGGCATGAACATGGGCCACCACGGCATCTGCGGCAAGGGCAACGGCACGCGGCCGCTGAACATGTACGACACCTCGGTGAAGGTGCCCGCCATCATCAGCCGCCCCGGCCACGTGCCGGCCGGACAGGTCTGCGACGCGCAGTACAGCCAGTACGACTTCATGCCCACGCTGATGGACTACCTGGAGCTGCCCCTGCCGGACGCGGAGGAGCTGCCCGGCCGCAGCTTCGCGCCGCTGCTGGAGGGCGAGGAGCCGGCGGAGCGACCGGTGGTGGTCTTCGATGAGTACGGCTACACGCGCATGATACGCACGCCGGAGGCGAAGTACGTCCACCGCTACCCCGACGGCCCGCACGAGTTCTACGACCTGACCGAGGACCCGGAGGAGCAATGGAACCGGTTCGAGGATCCCGAGTGCCGGCAGAGGATCCGGGCCATGCGCCGGGAGATGGAGCAGTGGTTCGCGCGCTACGTCGTGCCGGAGCGGGACGGGGCGGACCTGGGCGTGAACGGCTGGGGCCAGGTGGGCACCTGCGCGGAGGCGCGCGCCGGTCAGGCGGCATTCTGCGACGAGTTCCCCCACGACTGGTGGCGCGAACCGCGATCGGAATACACGATAGAAGCCTCCGGAAAAAGGTAGGTCCGGCGTCCCCGTTTGGCGGTGACTCGACAGGCGATGTCGGGACCGATGGCAACTCTGCGGCGAGTTCGTGACAGACTCCGAAGATTGGATGCGACAGTAGTGAGATGCACGAGCCAGGGGCCGGCTTCTGGAGTGCGGTGGCTTGCCACCGCTCTGTCTTTGGGGGGCCTTGCCCCCTTCTGCCGCCAGCCGGCGGCAAGCCGCCGGAATCCAAAGCGGCGCCGAGGCGCCGCACTCCAGAGACACCTATCGCCTTACACACTGTAACCGAAGCCAGCGAACCAAGCGCGGAGGAGTAGTGGGAAAGCCCGGTAATTAAACGAGGAGGATCGCACGATGGCCGACGCAATCCGATGGGGCATCCTGGGCACCGCCAACATCGCAAAGGGCCACTTCATGCGCGCGATGGGGGCGCTGGACAACAGCCGCGCCTATGCCATCGCCAGCCGCGACCGGGGCCGAGCGCAGCAGTTCGCCACAGAATGCGGCGTCGAGGAGGCGTACGGCAGCTACGAGGAACTGCTGAGCGATCCCCACGTGGACGCCGTCTACAACCCGCTGCCCATCAGCCTGCACGCCGAGTGGAGCATCGCCTGCGCTGAGGCCGGCAAGCCCTGCCTGTGTGAGAAGCCATTGGCGCCGAACGCGGCCGATGCGCAGCGCATGGTGGACACCTTCAGAGAACATGACGTGCCTTTCGCCGAGGCCATCATGTATCGCTTCCACCCCCTGCAGAAGAAAGTCGAGCAGATGATCGGGGAAGGCGCCATCGGCGAAGTGCGCGTGGTGCGGGCGTCCTTCTGCTGCAAGATCGAGGACGAGGACGACATCCGCTTCCGGGCCGAGACCGGCGGCGGCGCCCTGCTGGACGTGGGCAGCTACTGCGTCAGCTTCGTGCGCCACGTCGTGGGCGAGGAGCCGCAGCAGGTCGGCGCCACGGCCGACTTCGGCGAGCGCGGCGAGGTGGACGAATCGCTGGCCGGCACGCTCCTGTTCCCCGGCGGCGCCGTCGCATCGCTGGCGTGCAGCCTGCGCACCGAGTTCGCCAGCACCTACGACATCTACGGCACCGACGGGCGCATCGTCCTGCCGAAGGGCATCGTGCCGAACCCTGGCGAGGAAGCGACGCTCGAGTACTGGCAGCAGTACGAGTGCGAGCAGATAACCCTCCCCGGCGCCGACGAATGGGCCCTGGCGGTGGAGGACTTCGCCGATGCGCTGCTGGAAGGCCGTCCGCCCGCCACCGACCCGCAGGACGGAGTGCGGAGCCTGGAGGTCATAGACAGCCTGCTGGCCGCGGCGCGGGCCTGAAGAACCACGGAGGCACGGCACTAACCACAACGGCACGACGAGCACAACGAACGACTACAACTGACTGACAGGGATACAGAGGATAGGCAGGCTACGGCCAACAGAAGCGATTCAAGTTCTATCTCTTCATCCTGTCTATCCTGTTGATTCTTGTTATGCAGCCTTTCGTCGTGCTCGTAGTGTCGTCGTGGTTAATAGATAGGTAGTTGTTGTTCTCCGTGTCCTCCGCCCTTTGACGTGCTCAGGGCCGTGAGCCTGTCGAACGGTGTCTCCGTGGTGAGGAATCCGCGCTTCGGGCGCCCCGGCTCAGTGCAGGAACCAGCGCATGCCGGAGAAGGCCATGACCATGCCGTACTGGTCGGCGGCCTCGATGACCTCTTCGTCGCGCAGGGAGTTGCCCGGCTGGAGCACGTAGCGCACGTTGCTGCGGCTGGCACGGTCCAGGCTGTCGCGGAAGGGGAAGAACGCGTCCGAGCTGATGCAGATACCGTCCACGCCGTTGATCCACTCGCGGCGCTCTTCGGCTGAGAGCGGCTCCGGCCGCTCGGTCAGACCGGACAGCATCTGCTCTCGCTCCGCGTCGGCCAGCTCGTCCCACAGCAGGAACTGGTCCACGATGTTGGTCCTCTCCGGGCGGCCCAGGCCGTCCTTGAAGGGCAGGTCGAGCACGCGCCGATGCTGCTGGAGCAGCCACTTGTCCGCCTTGCCGCAGGCCAGCCGCGTGCAGTGGACACGTGACTGCTGCCCGGCGCCCATGCCGATGACCTGCCCGTCGTAGCCCACGCAGACAGAGTTGGACTGGGTGTATTTGAGGGCGACGGTTGCGACCAGGAGCGTCTCGGCGATGTCGTCCGGAATGCCCTTCTTCTCGGTCACCACGTCGTCGAGCAGGTCGCGCGTCACACGGGCGGTGTTGCGCTGCTCCTCCAGCCTCATGCCGAACACGTCGCGGTCTTCGACCTCGGGCGGCTCGTAGTCGGGGTCAATGCGGAAGAGGCGGTATCCGCCCTTCTGCTTCTTCTTGAGCATGTTCAGAGCTTCCGGCTCGAATGCCGGCGCGATGATGCCGTCGCTCACCTCGCGGCGCAGCACGCGGGCGAGGGAGGCGTCCACCGTCTCGCTGACCGCCGCCATGTCGCCAAAGGAACTGAGCCTGTCGGCGCCGCGCGCCCGGACGTAGGCCAGCGCGACGGGGGAGTAATCCTCGTCGGGCAGGAACTGCGAGCGGCGGAACCGCTCCGATAGGGGCCGCGCCACGGCCGCGCCCGCCGGGCTGACGTGCTTGAAGGACGCCGCTCCGGGCCTGCCGGTGGCCCCCTTCAGCTCGCGGGCAAGCTGCCAGGCCGCCAGCGCGTCGAGGATGTTTATGTAGCCGGCCCGCCCGTTGAGCACCTCCAGCGGGGCCGGTTCCTGCTCGATGACCAACCGGGCGAATTCCTGATGCGGGTTCAATCCATACTTAAGCTCAATCTGCATTTCTCACCTCAAGTGGCGCGTCCGCTTGTGCCGTCACTTCAGACTTCAGAATGCTCTGTAGAAAGCATGGCTTGTAGCCCAGCCGCCCCCGGCTGGGAAGGGCCACAGGCGAGGGCGCCTGTGCTACATAAGGATCCTGCGCAGGGAACGGCTCGGCGATTCGTAGGAGTGAAGCCATGCTTTCTACAGAGCAACTTCAGACTTGAGAATTCAGAATTCTATGCGGTATAGGTCCGCAAACCGGTCGGCGAACAGGTGATAGACTTCCCCGCAGAGCGCTTTGCGATTCAGGCGCACTGCGTCGTCCTCGACGTTGACGAACACTTCCTCGAAGAACTCGTGGACCAGCTCAGCCAGTGCGCCGGAGTATGCCTCGGCCGCTTCGACGTAATCCCCACGAGAGAGCAGCTCGAGCACCTCCTCCCGGTGCGCCTCCAGCGCCTCGTACAGGTCCTTCTCCAGCGGCTCCTCGAGCAGATCCCGTCGCGTCGCCGGCAGTTCCTCCGCGTCCCGCTGGATGCGATAGGTGCGATCGACCAGCTCGACCAGCTCGGGCCACCAGTCCCGCTTGCTGCATTCGCCCAGCGCCTGCAGCCGGGCCCAGAAATCGCTGACCCGGTCGTAGCCGGCCGCCAGCACCGCCCGCACGAAATCGTGCGCGTAGCCCCGCTCCAGCGCGGCATGGTAGAGCCGGTCCCGGAAGAAATCCCGGATCATGGCGACCATCTGGTCGTCGCACTGGATGTCATGCGCCGCAGCGACCTGCCGGGCGCCCTCGATCAGGTCTCCCAGGTGCAGTTCCAGTCCCTTCTCCTCGATGATCAGCAGGATGCCCAGGGCGTTGCGACGCAGGGCGTAGGGATCCTGTGAGCCCTTCGGCAGCAGGCCCATCGAGAAGCAGCCCACGATGACGTCCAGCCTGTCGGCCAGGGCCAGCGCGCACGCCTCGGGGGACTCCGGCAGGTCATCGTCGGCGCCCGCCGGCAGGTAGTGCTGGGCGATGGCCGCCGCGACTGTTAGCGACTCGCCGTGTTCGAGGGCCAGCTCCCGCCCCACCACGCCCTGGAGCGAAGGGAACTCCGCCACCAGGCCGGTCAGCAGGTCTGCCTTGCACAGGTGGGCCGCCCGGCGGACGTTTTCGGCCGACAGCTCGCCCGCCATCTGCTCGGCGATGCGCGCGGCCAGTTCCTCCAGCCGCTCGGTGCGCTGCAGATTGTTACCCAGGCCGCCAAGGAACACCACGTCCTTCAGCCGCGGCACCAGCTCCTCCAGCGACTGCCGCCGGTCATGCTCCCAGTAGAACTGCGCGTCCTCCAGGCGCGCCCGCAGCACGCGCTCGTTGCCCTCGCGGACCACCTGGTCCTGCGCCTCCGTGCGGTCGGAGATGGTGACGAACCGGGGCAGCAGACGCCCGTCGGCGTCGCGCACGGGGAAGTAGCGTTGATGCTCCTTCATGGCGGCGCAGATGATGTCGTCCGGCACGTCGAGGAACTCCTCGGCAAAGCGACCCTCGACGGCATGCGGCCACTGCACCAGGTTGGTGACCTCTTCCAGCAGGTCCTCATCCTGTGGCTCGGCGCCGTGGGCTGCCATCACTTCGGCCAGTTGCGCGCGGACGGCTTCCCGCCGCTCTCCTACCTCGACCATGACGAACTGCTCGCGGAGGGCGTCCCGGTAGGCGTCGAATGAAGCATCCGCCAGCTCGATCTGTCCGGGCGCCAGGAAGGGATGCCCGGCAGTGGCGCGCCCGGCGCTCAACCCCGCCATCTCGATCGGCAGCACCTGGTCGTCCAACAGAGCGACCAGGTAGCGGATGGGACGGGCGAACGTGAACCCGCTGGCCTCCCAGCGCATGGATTTGGGGAAGGTGACTGCGGCCGTCGCCTCGCGCAGCAGCTCCGGAAGCAGCTCGGCGGCCGAGCGGCCCGGCTCCTCCCTCACGGCCACCACGTAGGGCCCCTTGTCGGTTTCCTCAGTCTGCAGGTCCTCAACCGCCACGTCCTGCGCGGCGGCGAACCCGCGGGCGGCCCGGGTGGGCTGTTGCTGCTCGTCGTAGGCCACGTGCGCGGGCGGGCCGACCACGCGGCTGGTGCGCGGCGGCTGACCGGCGGGAATGCCCTCGGCGGCCACGGCCATGCGCCGTGGCGTGCCCGCCGTACGCACCGCCTGCGGAGCCAGCTCCATCTCCTCCAGCCGCCGGCGCAGCTCCTCCTCAAGCTGCGCTAGGCCAAGCTCAAGGTAGCCCGCCGGCAGTTCCTCGGTTCCTATCTCGTAGAGCAGATCAGCCATTGCACAAGTGTTTCTCGAACAGGTCCACCTGACATCTGCCCCGGCCGGGGGCGGCCGGGCTACATGGGCATCCCGATAATAGTGGCCTCAAACGCCATCGCGCCGTCCACGAAGCCCTGGCAGCGGAAGGTCGCCCGGCGGGGTCGCAGACGCTCGGCTTTGGCAACGATGATGAGCCGATTCCCGGGCTCGACCGCCCGGCGGAACTTCACCTCTTCCATTCCGCCGAAGCCCAGGAACTTCTCCGTCTCGACGGTCCTCTTGTAGATGTAGCTGCACAGTTGGGCGGCGGCCTCGCACATGAGCACGCCGGGCAGCAGGGGCCGCCCGGGGATGTGCCCGCGCACCCAGAACTCGTCCTCGCCCACCTCTTTGAGGCCCACACCGACGCCCTCCTCCAGGTCAAGGTGCAGGAGACCGTCCAACTGCTCCATTTCGTAGCGCTGGGCGTTGTACTTGCGCACCTCCTGCTGGGGGACCACGACGCTGGACAGGTCCACCTGCTCCAGGTCAATCAGCGGCTTGGGAGGCATGGCGTCCTCCGGAGTATCTTGGATTGCAGGCCCGGGCGAAGGGGGATTCTACCGGCGGGCGGGTTGGTGCGCAAGCCGCTGCGGCCGCCGCTTGCCGCCGGCGAGGGGCCCGGCTACAATGGGAACTTCATGTCCCCCCAGCCGCCGCCGGTTCGGCGCGCTGCCGGTCCGATTGAGCCTGGCGCGCCCATCACACCTTTCTTGAAGGACACCTCGGCGCATGCGTTTTGAAGTGCTGCACAAGGAGAAGCTGGCCCGGGACATTTACCGCTTAAGCGTCCACGCCCCGCGCATCGCCGTCGCACGCAAGGTGGGCCAGTTCGTGGTTGTGCGGCCCGGGCCAAGGGGGGAGCGGGTGCCGCTGACCATCGCCGACGCCGACCGCCGCGCCCTGAGCATCACCATCGTCTTCCAGGCCGTCGGCCAGAGCACCCGCCAACTGGCCGCCCTGGAGCCGGGCGACAGTATCGGCGACGTGGCCGGCCCGCTGGGCACTCCCACCGACGTCGAGCCCTGCGGGCACGCGGTGGCCCTGGGTGGCGGGGTCGGCATCGCGCTGATCTGGCCCATCGCCCGGGCGCTGGCCCGTCAGTGCGGTCACGTCAGCGGCATCATCAGCGCCCGGAGCGCAGACCTGCTGATCCTTGAGGAGGAGATGCGCGCCGCCTGCGACGAGCTGGAGATCGCCACTGACGATGGGTCGGCCGGATACCACGGCCTCCCCACTGACCTGCTGGGGCAGATGCTGGAGTCCGGCCGGCCGGTGGACGCCGTCTACGCCGTCGGCCCCGTGCCCATGATGGCCGCCGTCAGCGACGTGACGCGGCCCTGCGGAGTGCGCACCAT
>JAWOCH010000295.1:0-2582 GCA_046483865.1 Candidatus Brocadiia bacterium
GAGGGCAGCGGCATGAAGATCCGCGAGCACGCCAAGGGTCGCTGGCCCGAGATCATCTCCGAGTTGCTGGGCGAGAAATTCGCCAACACCCGCAAGCATCAGCCGTGCCCCTGCGGCGACGGCACCGACCGGTTCCGTTTCAGCGACAAGGGTGGCACCGGGAATTACTTCTGCGCATGCAGTGGCGGCGAGAAAGATGGTTTCCAGCTGCTGCAGTGCGCGAAGGGCGTCACCTTCGCCGAGGCGGCGGAGATGGTCGAGCGGGTGATCGGCAAGCCACCGCAGGACGAGGCCCCGCAGCCGAAGCCGCTGTCCTGGGCCGAGAAGCTGCGCAAGGAGACGGTCAAGACCCTGCGCAGCAAGTACCTGGAGGGCCGTGGGCTCGAGATCGCGCCTGGCCTGGACTGGCACAAGGGTGTCCCGTTCTTCGACGAGAGACGGCGCCAGACGGCCGTCTACCCGGCGATGCTGGCGCCGATATTCCGGGACGGGCGGTTCATCACCTACCACATCACCTACCTGCACAAAGGCGGGAAGGCCCCGGTCACACCGGCACGGAAGATTCTGCCCGGCCCGCCCATGGCGGGAGGCGCCTGCCCGCTGTATCGGGCCGGCAAGACCCTGGGCATTGCCGAGGGAGTCGAAACCGCGATCGCAGCACGGATGCTGCACCAGGTGCCAACCTGGGCGGCGCTGAACACCGCGCTCCTGGGCGAGTTCAAGTGGCCGCAGGGGACCGAGCGCCTGGTGATCTTCGCCGACCACGATCGCAACTACGCCGGTCATGCGGCCGCGTACAAGATCGCGCACCGGGCCGCAGCCATGGGCCTCGAGGTCGAGGTGCGCATGCCGGACCACCCAGGCGACTGGAACGACGTTCTGCTGGAGGTCGCATGACCCTCTACCCATGCCACAACCACGAGCCACACGGCGGCGACTTTGGGTGGCACCAGGTCCAGGACGGCTGGACCTGGGATGGTCGCCGGAACATGCGGCGAATACCCGCGAAATTCGAGCCCGTCGAATGCGGACACATACCCAGCCCCGCTCCGGACCCCAGGTGCGGGGACTGCAGATGGAGGAGACCCGGATGCCGTTGAGCACTATCACGCAGAGTACACGCGAGGCTGAGCGCCTCGAGTCAGATGACCTGTTGAGCTGGTATCGCGACGAGCTGTCGCGTATCCGCCGTCTCGCAAACACCGATAGCCCCGAGGTGCGGCACACGCTGAGCTGGTCAATACCGTGGTTCGAGGCCGTCCTCGCTGGTAGGGAGCCGCCGGTCAGGCCGCCGAAAAAGCCGGCCCGGAAGAGCGCGACGCGATTCCTGGACGTGGTCGCCCCGGAGCTGCCCGAGCGGGCGCGGCGCAAGAAGTTGACGCTGTCCGGGGGTGCGGCATGAGCAGCAAAACCCTGTTGCGTGTACAGCGCGAGCTGGAGGCCCGCGACCGGCTCGGAGTGTGCAAATACGGGACGACAATGGACCGGGAAGACCTGGGAGCATGGCAGTGGCTGCAGCACGCGAAAGAGGAGGCGATGGATCTGGTGATGTACCTGGATCGGCTGCAGGAGCGAATACAGACGCAGGACCTGCTCGAGGCTCGGGACCTGGAGCGATCAGCAAGCCGGACCTCGCGGAGGGACTCAATCCGCACCGACCCGAGCCAAAGGCTGGCGATCCGGAATCCGTATGGCGCTGGTGGGTCCTTGCGGGGGACCACCAGGCCGACAGGCATCAGCGTCTGGCGCAAGCTCCTGAAGCTCATCGTGCCGGCATCCATGCCTTCCTTCGGCGGTTCTTCCAATCGGCGCACGAAGCGCGGGGGTGGGCGATGAAGCACGCCATCGACATGATCTGGCCGCCGGAGCGCCCGCTGCTGCCGCTGCCGCCGGAGGGCACGCCCCTCGATGATGTGACGGAGGACGAGTGGCGAAGCGCAATCGAGAGCAAGAGCCGTGACTTTATGGCTCGCTGGTATGCGCACGAGATCCAGGCCGGCCGGCTGGACAAGGGAGCTCTCTGGCACGAGCTGAAAAAGGCCCCGGAGGCCTACAACAAAGACATGGTCGAGCGGCTGCGGCGGAGGTTGTCATGAGGCGTGAGCTCATGCGCACGGTGCGCGGCGAGGAGGATCTCGACGGTGCCCTGTCCTGGGTGATCGAGTTCGTGAAGCGCGGGCTCGCCGCCGGCCCGGTGCTGGTGACACTCGGCCGGCCGCGTCGCTCCCTGGATCAGAACGCCAAGCTGTGGCCGATGCTGCACGACATCAGCAAGCAGGTGGAGTGGTACGGGCACTGGCTCACGCCGGAGGAGTGGAAGCACGTCCTGACGGCTGCCCTGCGCCAGGAGCAGAAGGTGGTGCCGGGTATCAACGGCGGGTTCGTGGTCCTGGGCCTGAGCACCTCGAGGATGAACAAGCGAGAGTTCAGCGACCTGATTGAGCTGATCTACGCATTCGGTGCCGAGCACCGGGTCGAGTGGTCGGAGAAGGCCGAAAAGGTCTTCGACGATTACAAGGAGGCCGCAGGACCAAGGCGGTGTCTCAGCACCTGGATCGCGTCGCGCAGCTTGGTTGCATCCT
>JAWOCH010000407.1:0-10205 GCA_046483865.1 Candidatus Brocadiia bacterium
CATGGGGGACTATCCCCGCGTGTGCGGGGGAACCTCTCACATGCTGAACGGCCAGCCGATGCGTCCTGCCAGATATGCACCCTGACTCGCCAGGCGCGTGCGCGGTGTGTCCCCTCCCTCTGGGGGGACCGCGCTATTGAGTTGTCAAAGAGCTATGCGCCCATCGTGCTGCCTGCGCCCGCGTCGGGCTCTCAGTCCTCGCCGCTGTCTTCGGCCAGTGCGGCCAGTTCGTCGGCGTCGTGCTGGGCCGTCAGCTCGCGCACGGTCAGCCAGATGCCTTCGTGCTCGATTATGTCCTTCTTGGGCCAGCCGAGGGTGCGCATGGTCAGGCCGGAGGGGGCCTCCGGTTCCCTCCACAACAGCAGGAGCCCGCCGTCATCCGGCACGAGGCCGGCCCAGTCGAGCATGACGCGCCAGAGTCGTTCTCGGGCGGCTTTGCCCAGGTGGGGGACGACGTAGACTCCGGGACCTACCTCGAGCATGCAGGAGGCGAGGAAGCCCCTGAAGCGTCCGGGCAGGTTACGACTGACCGCCACGGTCATCGTCATTGAGCAGCTCCTTTATGTTGTCAATCATCTCGGCAATGACGCCGCGTTCGCGCAGCTTCTTTCCGGCGAGCCGGCGGGTGATGCGTTCTATGTTCTCCCAGCCCTGGCGCTGGTGGGTCTTGGCAGCCTGGAAGGCAATGGGGATGGTGAGCGAGGTGCGGTGCAGGTCGGCGATGTCCAGGACGAACGCCTCGGCCGATGCCTCGTGTATGAACCCGAGCTGGGGGATGGTGCTGGTGGCGGCGACGGCGACCATGGCCGCGGCCCGCACGGCGGTTGAGGCGTGATTGAGTGCGCTGTTGGGCAGGTCGTCGCCGGCGGGGTTGGTGCGGTCATAGCGACGGCCGTGCCACTGGACGCCGAAGTGTTGAGCCATGTTCTTGTAGACTTGCTTCATGCGGTGTCCCTCTACGCCGCGCAGAGCGTCGAGGTCTTGTTGTGGAAGCTCTTCGCCGATCCGCATGGCGTACATGCGCCGGGCGACGGCGAGGCGGCTGTCCTGGTCGGCCCAGAGGCTTGTCTGCGCACGGGCGAGCGCGGAGCGGTCAGCGCCGAAGGGCATGCTGGCGGCGTAGAAACGCACTCCACCGGCCCCGACCACCAGCAGGCCCGTGCCGTGGCGGGCGAGCAGGCGCATGGCGTCGTGGCTGACGCTGCAGCCGGGGGCGAGCAGGAAGTTGGAGACACCCTGATAGGGGATCTGGTATATGCCTTCGGACAGGGTGTTAGTGCCCGCCGTGACGAAGGTCAGGCAGCCGTCCTCAACGTAGAGCTTGCCGCGCTCCAGGTAGATGAGGCCATGGCGATCAGCGTGCGGGATTCCGGTGGTCTCGAGCCCGAGCCGTCCTTTGAGCATGGCGTCACCTCCCGGGCGGGCGGACTTTGAGCATGCCGAAGCCGAAGCTCCTGTGGCGGCCGATGCCTCGGCGCAGAAGTGCCAGGAATTGGCCCTCGTCGGTCACCTCGAGTTGCCCCGTCAGGGTGGCGGCGGGGCGTTTGACCACGTGCGTTTTGCGGCCGTTGCCCCCGCTGCGGCGGAGCATCCGCTCCAGGGAGAACCGCTCAAGACGGACTGAGCGGGTCCGGGCTCCGCCCCGGCGTTCGAACTGCGTTCTTAGCCATTTGGCGTAGACTTCCTCACGACTGATGGGGACGTTGGGATCGTCCACTTCCCAGACCTTCGAGAGGAAGGCATCAACCTCGGCGCCGGCGCTGTGGTATCTGCCGGCGGAGGACTTGCGGACGACGGGGCATGCCCGCAGGCTGTAACCGAGCCGGGTGCCGGCCGGGAAGGCGTCCGGCATGGGCTTGGAGGCGAGCCGCGACCAGTCGCAGATGCGGTAGGCCATGGGACTGGCGTAGCTCTGGGCCAGTTGTTGGAGTCGGTCATCCGGCTGCGAGCCGTAGGCAAGCAGCCGCAGGTATCTGCCCCGTGAGCCTTCGACGCAAAAGGGAGCGGGTGCGTCCTCGCCGAACAGCTCGCCGAGGGCGCAGTGCGCCAGGTAGCCGTCGTCGGCGCTGTGAAGGGGTAGATGCAGGGCGCGGGCCAGTTCGGTGAGGCGCCGGGTGTCGAGCCACATCTGGATCATGTGCAGCGTTGCTTGTTGGGTTGCTGTGTCAGTCATTGGCAGATTCCTCCGGTTCGAGCTGGATCTTGCCCTGTGCCAACCATCGCTCTCCGACGTGTATCTGGTTGGCCCAGTCGCGTGCGTCCGTGACGGGGCGCGGTTCGACAGGCTCACCGCCCTGAGCGAAGTCGAAGGGCTGCATTGCGCCGGGGTCGTCGGCGTCGGGGCGGGTGGGCCAGGAGGCATCCACCTGCGAGCGGCGCTCTGCCCAGCAGGGCAGAGGGGCGGAGCGGAGGGCGTCGAGGAGACTGTCGGCCTCGACGCGCCCCAGCAGCAGGCGGCCGGCGGGCAGACAGCACTTGCGGCCGATGAACAGCGGCCGTTCGGGTCTGTCGAGGGCGCGCTCCAGGTCCTGGAGGCCCGGTGACTCGTCGGGCGGTGCCAGGGCCAGCGCCACCGTGCAGGCGGCCTCCGCCCAGTAGTCGCGCAGGCGGATGTGGGTGCCCGTGCTCGCGGAGCCGCCCTTGCGCTTCTCCAGGGCTCCTCTGGTGGTCCATGCGCAATGGTCGCGCATGAAGGGCTGGCCGAGGTGGACGGTCTGGAAGTCGCGCAGCCGCCGGCCGGGCACGTCGCGCCGGCAGGCGTAGCGGATGCGCTCCTGCAGACACTGGAGGGCGTCGGTGTCGCGATGGTGGTAGCCGAGGGCGTTCCCCAGCATCCCGCAGAGCATGGAGAGGGCGGGGAAGGGCTGGATGACGCCGTGATGATCCACAATGGGCGCCCCGAAGCTCATCAGCGGGGCGTCGAACCTGATCAGAAGGGCTTCCATGGTTCTCACCTCCTGACCTGGTCGGCGGCCCAGCGGGCGGCCTGGTCGAGCGGGACTGTGTCCTCGACGCCGACGGCATCGGCAATGGCCTCGACCGGCTGCGTGCCGCTGAGCTTGCGTTCGGTCTGGCGGCCGTACATGTCGTCGAGCTGCCGCAGGTGCTCCGCCAGGGCCTGGCAGGAGTTCCCCAGCACGTCCGGCTGGGTGGCCACAGGCGTGCGGAAGGCGTTGGCCAGACTCCTGGGCTGGTGGGAACCCGCCTCGACGAGGACGCACTCGGAGTGGGCATAGGGCGCGGTGGAGCCCAACTTGGCGCCGGGGCTGACGGTGGCAAGCAGATGGATGAAGCGCTCGAGCACTTTGCCGGCCAGCTCGCGATCCGCGTCGCTCCATTCCTCTCGCTTGCAGCCTTCCAGGTTGGAGACCAGCAGGGGAACATCTACGACGACGTAGCCATAGAACAGGCCGCTGTTGAGCTCGCTGGTGTTGATATGGCCGCTACCGAGTTCGCCCTCGCCGCTTGCCGCTTTGAGTTCATCCACGGCGGAGAAGTAGTCGCTTTCGCTCTCCTCGGCGTGGGTGGTGAAGGCGTGTGCGACGTGGACGGCGGCGTTGCCGCGGGCGAGGGCGTCGCTGGTGGCCATGCGGCCGAACATGGCGGCGTCCAGCCCGGCTGCCAGGGCCAGACCCGCCAAGTTCTTCTTCAGGTCGCCTTTGGCGATGGCCTGGAATGTCTCGATGGCCGTCTCGACCTGCTCGTCGGACAGCTTGGCATCGGGATCTTCCCACAGGAGGCCGAGTTCTTCGCGAAGAGACTCGACCTTCTCGCGGACGAGCTGACATAGATACCGGACTTCCGGCTCGCCGAGGATAGTGACCTGGTTTGACTCGAGAACTTGCTCCAGGTCCTCTTCGCCGGACAGTATGCCCTTGTAAGTGGCTTTGGAGGGCTTGCTGTCCGAGAGGATCATCTCCATCAGCGTCCGGGCGGCGCAGGCGACCAGCGTCTGCGGGAGGCCGTCTTCGATCAGGGGCTCGGCGACTTTGCGGCGGAAGGTCTGACGCGAGCGGACGGAGGCGGGCACGTCAAGCTCGTAGAGCGCGTGCTCGCCATCGTGGTTGCGCCAGTGGTATTTGAGGCACTGAGAGGAGACGCGCGTGCGAGTGGCCCCGCCGAAGGGCAGGCGCTTGGCGAATCCGGCGTCGTCGCGGTTCAACAGCGCGCCGGCATAGGATGTGAGCGTATGGATCTGCAGGAATCTTGCATCGGACATCGTGAATCCTCCTCGGTCGGGTGAAGTGTTCGTTCAGTCGCTCTGACGGCTTTCCTGCTGGTAAAGGGTGCGGTAGTAGTCGCGCGCGATGCGCATACGGTGGCGTTCGGCCCAGTCGCCCTGCTGGTCGAGCAGGATGTGGGCCACGTCTGTCCAATCAGCCGGTTGGGCCTTGCTGGCCAGGTACTGTGCCAGGCGGCGGACACGCTCCATCAAGCTGTCGCCCTCATCGCGCATCAGGCGGACGAAGCGCAGCTCGGACCAGCCGGCCTCGGCCAGGGCTCGGCCCAGGGGAACGCTGTGGTCGTGGAGGCCGGCGGTGATGGCCATGCCCATAAGCAGGGCGGCCCAGCGGCGTTCTTTCTCGTCGCGCTGGGGGCCGGTGGTCCAGCCATCCGGCACGTAGGTGAGCAGCAGCTTCCACAAAGCGGGGGTGTAGGGCTCGTGCGGCGAGATGCGGCGTAGCTCGGCGACCTCGCCGCTGCCGAGCTGGTCCCGTATGGCCACGGCGAGCTTGCCGACGACACTCGGCAGAGTGGCGTCGGTTGCGTCGTCAGCTTCAACGACCGGCGACTGGCTCATGGTCAACCTCCTCCTTGCTGGGGTAGAGTGCATGCAAGTGCTCTCGCAGGCGGCTGTGGAATATGGACTGAGCCGCACTGACGGCACGGTAGCGATGGATAGAAGGGAGGGGTGCGCTGGCGATGGCGTCCTGGAGCTGTTGCTCTGCCAGGTTCTTCAGCAACTGCTGCCAGCGCCGGCGGGCCTCCTGTTTGGCCATGTCCAATGAGGCCCACAGCTCGGGGAAGAATGCCTCGTCCACTCCAGAGTCGAAGGCACCGGTCCACCGGCGGACCCGGTCCGCGTCAACGCTGCCTTCGTGCCCTGCGGTCAGCAGGGCGACGAGGGCGGGATACAGCACCTGGCGCTGCACGTCGGCGGCCGTCTGAACGAGTTCCTGCGCCCGGCTGGCCAGTTCCTCCCTGCGCGACGGGTCGGAGAGCCAGGCGAGCACGTTCTGTGGGACGGGCACGACTCGGCGATGCAGGCCCTCGGTCTTCCCCTGTCCGCGGGCCAGGGCAGTGGCCAGGAGGTAGCCGCCGCTCTCCGCGCCAGTCCATTGCATGGCTGGCGGAGGGTCGAAATCCTCCCGGAGAAGTATCTGGCGCAGCAGGTCATAACTGAAACCCCGTCTGCCCACGGTAAGCGCTTTGCCCTCTGCCGTCTGAACCGGCGTCCAGGGGTCTCCGGTGACTCCTTGCCGCTCGTCCGGTGCAGTGAGCCGTGGGCCCTTGGTGTTCGCTATCCGGCAGCGTATGTCCCCTTCGGCATGGCTGAAACGGACTCGGCGACACACCTCGATGAACAACGGGTGGCAGTGATGCACGGGAATGGCGCTGGATCTGGCGCCGTCCCAGGGCAGAAGCCACAGGAGGGTGTGGCCCGAGGTGTCGTAGCTGTATTGGCTGGCGAGGTGGTCCTGAAGCGAGAGCACTAAAGACACGTCGCGGCAGAACCTGGGGGGCCAGTCAAGTGAGGCAACCATGCCGACCATTGGGCGGTTTCCGTAGCCGCTGTTCATGCGGATGATGCCGTAGTTGCCGCGACCCATGAATCCTTCCTGGGTTTGCAGTGTCACCAGGGCGTAGAGCCAGTGCTGCGGCTCCGGGTTGGCCACTCGGCTCATCTTCACGTCGTGGTTCCTGGCGGTAACGAGCATGTCAAGGGCATCGGACGTAGTCACATCTGCCCGGTAACCCGCTTCCTCCAGGGAGCCCTCGGGGACTGGGGGCTGCATGAAGGCGGGCTGTGACAGGTCGTCAACGACCAGGCACCAGGGCGCCTCCTCGCCGTCGGTCAGCGCCAGAAGCAGCTCCTTCCAGTCGCGTGACTCGTTCGGCAGCTCTTCCCGGCCG
Source organism: Candidatus Brocadiia bacterium (assembly GCA_046483865.1). GTDB lineage: Bacteria > Planctomycetota > Brocadiia > SM23-32 > SM23-32 > JAWOCH01. The sequence goes on from JAWOCH010000407.1 coordinate 6,136, forward strand.
GCCCGTGCCAGCGCGATGGCTGCCAACTGCACAAGGAAACAGAACCACGCCTGGCGCTGGTGGGGCTGTAACGCGCCGAAAGAGATGATCTCGCCCTGGACAAGCGCCGCCAGGACTTCCGGCAGTGTCAGCCGCCGGCGGGCGCCGTCGGGGGCCCGGACGCTGATCAGGCCGTCGGAAAGCAAGCAGTACCTGCACTTCTCATCCATCTGCACACTCCTTTCTGTAGTCGGCGTCGGCCGGATGCAGGCCGAGCCGGTCGTAGATGAACCTCCTGCCGCCGAAGGCGAAGCGGAGCGTTCCGGCTTCGGCTGTCACGTCCTCGGCGGCGGCATCCTCCGGGGCGTCGGGCGCGTAGTGATGGGGGAGGGTCAGTTCGTGGAGCCGCTGGCCGAAGGGGCCTGCAACGGGTTCTTCCAGCTCAACCCGGCGATCATCATGTCCGAGCCGGGTCAGGATGCGGCAGTCGGGGTCCGAAGGGAATCCCTCTTGGCCAAAGGGTCTGTCGCGCGGCAGCAGAATGATGTTCGCCTGGACGCGGCTCGCGCTACGTATGCCCAGGACCCAGTTGGCGTGTTCCGGCCAGCGGCCTCCGAGTTCGGCGACCAGCTTAGAGAGCGCGTCCGGGTGAGTGGCGTGTTCGACGATCTCGCGGTTCATGGCTGGTATGATCCACTCGTCATGCTGTTCTAAGAGCCGCCACGTGGCCTCCAGGACCCGAAGGTCCTCGTAGACGGTCCCCAGCCCGTGTGGGCCGCAGGCATGTCCGTCGGTGCTGATGTACGGCTCCAGCGCCCTCTGTTCCGGAACGAGGACGTCGCACCGGGGACGCCGGAATTCCCGGGGCCGGGCCTCGGGAGGACGCTCCTCCGGATGCCGATGTAGGCGGCCGATCCGCTGGAGCAACACATCGGCGGGGCAGAGATCGCTCAGCATAAGGTCCGCATCTATGTCCAGGCTCTGCTCGACCGTCTGGGTGGCCACCGCTACCACGCCGTTCGTCTTTGATCCCTTCCCGAAGGCCGCTTCCATCGCCCGGTCGAGCAGCTTCCGGTCCGGAGCCGCATAGCGCGAATGATGGGGAGCCACCACGCCCCCGCCCCGGAATAACGCCGGATGTTCGGGGCCGGCAAGGCGTTCGAGGGCCACCTGGGTGGCCACGCAGTCGCGAACGGTGTTCCGGATGACCAGCACTCGAGCACCCTCAGAGGCCGCCTTGAGAGCCACACTGGCTATCTCCGTCGGTGCGCCGGCTATCGCTCGGGCCTTCATGGTCACCGTCTTCTCGTAGCCGCATGGCTCGGCTTCGATCTGTCTGGCGGCGCCTCCGGCGGCACCCCTGTGGGTCACCAGGGGATACGGCAACGCCCGCGCCTCCTCCAGACCGACCCGGTCCGCACGGGCACGGCCCAGCAGGCGTGTCTGGGCGGCCGCGCCGAGTGTGGCGGACATCAGGAACGCATGGCCACCGGCCGCCAGGTGGTGCCTGAGCACCTCCTCCAGAAGTCCTCCCATGTAGGGGTCGGAGGCGTGGACCTCATCAACCACCAGCAGGTGCCGCAGCAGGGAGGTGGCGCGCAGATGGGCATGCCTGGCTTGAAGCGTTGAGAGCAGAACCTGGTCAATGGTGCCCACGGCAACGGGGGCGGCCAGATAGCGTTTGGGGTTCGACGCCGCCCAGCCTCGGTAGTGCCAGCGCTCCCTGTCGTTGTCGTCCCACAGCACGCGGAACTCCGGCAGCAGTTTCCCCTCCACCTCGTCAACGCGCACATAGCCCGGTACCGCGAGAACGACCGCCGGCCGCGACTCATCCTCGGGGAAGGCCCTTGCCACCGCCTTCCTCACGCGGCGGTGCAGTTGCGTGGCGGCTGCCCGTGTGGGCAGGGCGAAGTACATGCCGTCAACCAGCCCTCCATGGAAAAGCTGCACAAACCGAACCAGCGCCGCCTCGGTCTTCCCGGAGCCGGTAGCCGACTCCAGGATGGTGATGCTGCCTTCGGCGTCCTTGGGAAGTGCGCCGGCCCTGCGCTGAACCGGACGGGGCATGCACTCCTCGGAGACATAGCTGAAGTCCGGTTCTGTCGGGCCAAGGGCGCGCCGCGCTGCCGATGCGTCAAGACCCAGGCGGCTGATGGCGTCTCGCGCCCTTTCCCGCGCAAACGGCATACGATCGGAGTCGTCCTCAGCGTAGGGGAACATCTCCTCATCAGAGGCGATCCAGTCCGCCAGGTTCACCAACCCGTTGAACGCATGCTCGAAGCTCGCCTGCGCCGGCAGCGGCTCCGAGGAAGCGGCACCCGACCGGGGGAACCAGGTTCCGATCTTCTCCCGCAGCCTGCCCATCTCCGAGATGGGGTCGCGGCCTTGATTGGCTTCCCACAGCTCCCGTCTGAAGCGGTAACCCGGCTTGAGCGGGCGGCCGTGGTGGCATACCGCTGCCAGCAGCAAGGAGGCGAGTTGTGACTCTGACTGGAACCACGCAGCCATCTCGGCGAGGCCCAGGGCTCTCACAATCTGCCGCTTCAGTGGCTGGTCTGCGTGGATGGCGTCAGCGAAAGGACGCACGTGGCCGGCCCGCGGCCTGGTGCCGGGCTGGGCGCGGTTCTGGAAGCCGTGATTCACCTTGCCCACGTCGTGCAGGCAGGACAGCACGCATAGCCTGGCACGCCACGCCCGGCTAAGTGAAGGAACATCCAGCAGATGTGCCAACCTTCGCCCCACGAGGGTGCGCTCGACTAGCGCCTCCGTAACGGCCCCAACATCGGCGCAGTGTGCCGCGAGCGGATGCCACTGCACCACCTGCCCCTCTTCATTAGTCCGCAGCTTGCCCCAGAAACCCGATGGTTTTCCCCTCAGAGCCGTACTCCTTCCCTTGCGAGTAGACATATGTGACGGAAGGCGGTGCCGCTGCTGTCCCTTGCACACGCCGGGATGATCCCGAGCGCATCCTATACTTGCGGGCAGTCGCAGTCAAGGCCAAACTGCGGCGCAGAAAGGACGGCGGCGCAGGTTCGTGATTCGCATGGCGGAGGATAGGCTACCGTGGGTGGGTTCGATGTCACGAAGCGTCAAGAAGCAATCCACACGCATATCAGGCTGGGCCCACGCGGCCGTTCGTGACCTCTACGTTCCTCTTCTGCGCCTGAGAGATCCGGGGCCAGGATGTCTTGCAGAGAGGCCGTGACCCTCGGATAACAGCGCCCAGAACGGCCTTCGCTACAGCTGGCTGCGGCTTCCTCGGGAAGCTTCGCTGCTGGGCCCCGATGGGCGGGCGTCGAGCGCAGGTGCTCCAGGCCGATAAGAGGCGCATCTGTCGCCATACCGTTGGCCTCACGGGCTGAGGCCGGGCTCAGGGCGGCCACAGCAAGCCCCTCTGCGGCAGGCCTCCCTTTCCCTGCCTGTCGGGGGACACGCCCCTGAAGCGCGGGGGAGACCTTGTCTGAGGAAACTCACTTGTTGGCGCCCGGACGGTCCGCACGGTTGGCCTGCTGCTCCCCCTCCGTTGCCGGGCCTTCAGGGCCTCCCATGTTAAGGGTGATGGTGACGTTCTCGTGTTCCGCCTCAGACTTGCGGAGATACATGCCTCGGGTCTTGCACAGGAGGTCCAGCGCCCGCAGGCTGCTTCTCGTGGTCTCGTCGTCGGAGAAGGCGATCTCGGCGAGCCTCTCCAGGATGCGTTCGTTGCTCAGGTCGAGTTCCTCGTCTTTGCGCTTCGAGAGCCGCTCGATCTCGGCTTGCACCTTAGCATTTGCTAACAACCTTGAGCCCTGAACCGATGCCCCCTTCGGGGAGTATCCCGCCCGGATGGCGGCCTGGGTGGCGTTGAAGTCGGTCAGGTACTCCTTGGCAAAACGTTTCTGCTTTCGCGTCATGACATGCCCTCCCGGGAGTGTGTCGCCTGTTCAATCGTCGGGTGCAGGCGAGTCGTCTCGTCCTCGCCCGGCGGTTTTGTCAATTCTGTCAATTCTGTCAGGAAGGTCGCTCGCGGGATCACTGGTGTCGCTCCGTGGCCGAATCAACGAGGGCTCGGATCGCGGCGCGGATCGGTTCGGGCAGATCGGTCCACGCGT
>JAWOCH010000452.1:0-6418 GCA_046483865.1 Candidatus Brocadiia bacterium
GTGCTGGTCCTGTCGGACGGCAACTTCCCCACGCGCGTGCACTTCGACCTGTCGTTCGAGTTGAACTATCAGCGCCTGCCCGCCGGCGGGCCGAACGTGGGCATCACCAGTCTGAACGCCCGCCGGACGCCGGAGGGCAACTGGCACGTGTTCGCGTCGGTGCCCGCCTCCTCCCGCAGCGTGCCGGCAACGGTGCAACTGCTGCGCGCAGGGGAGCCCATTGCCGAGCAGCGGGCCACCCCGTCTCCGGATCAGCCGGAGCGGATCGTTTTCCGGGTCCCGGCGCAGGAGGAGGCGTCGGTCGAGGTCCGCCTTGTGCCGGACGACTTCGATTCCCTCGCCGCCGATAACCAGGCGTACCTGCACCTGCCCGCCATACGGCCGCTGCAGGTCTTCGTACCGAGCGCGATGACCGCCTTCCGCCATGCTCTGCGCGCCTGCCCGGACCTCGTGCTGCACGACGAGGAGGAGTCGGAGCACGGCCTGGCCTATGACCTGGTGGTCTCGGACCGGACCGAGGACACGTCCGTCCAGGGCCGGACGCGCCTCTACATCGGCCTGGTGCCCGCGGAGCTGTCCGAGGCGATCAGCGTGGAGCCGCAGCCCGCCGCCGTGGTGGACTGGCGGCGCAGCAGCCCGCTGCTGCAATACGTCGAGCTGTCCGACGTGGTCATCCTGGAGGAGCCGACCGCCGGGCAGCAGGTGGATGAGAGGACCTACGAGGAGCTGGGCTGGGAGGCACTGATCCACGGCCGGGCCGGCCCCCTGCTGATGCGTCGGCAGGATGGTGAGCGCGTCACGTACCACTTCCTGTTCCACACGGACCGGTCAACTTTGCCCTACCGGGTCGGCTTCCCCATCGTGGTAAGCAACCTGGTGCAGCTTGCGCTGGAGCATGCCGGGCTGGCGGAGGTCCGCCCCCACCGGACCGGCGTGCTGGACGGCGTGGCACTCGATCCACAGGCCGACTACGTAGTGCGCGGGCCGGACGGCAGCCGGCGGAAGGTGACCAGCGACGACGCCGGCGTCTTGCCCACCCTGCCCGCCCCCCGGGCGGGGCTCTACCGGGTGATGCAGGGCGGCCGGCGGCGCGCGACACTGGCGGCAAGCCTGCTTTCGGCCGCCGAGACCCGGCTCTCAGCGGTGGCCCGGCTCGAGTTCGACGAAGACCTCACCGTCGAGGCGTCTGCCGGCGGGCTGCGGATGGACCGCACGCTCTGGCCTCTGCTGGCGGCCCTGGCGTTCTGCGTGATGATCGGCGAGTGGTGGTACTACAACCGGCGTCCGGGAGGATATGCCTGATGCGACTGTGCCGCGTCCTGGCACTGCTTGCGCTTCTGGCCTGCCCGGCGCTGTCGGCTGAGGCCGGCGGGGCGATTCTGTCGGCCAACATCAGTCCGCTGGTGCGCCGGCCGCGCAGTCGCGCGCCCATGTGGGTGAGCGTCACCTTCCAGTCCCCCCAGAGCCGGCTCATCGAGGGCCAGCTCGAGATCACCCTGTGGGAGGGTCAGGAGCTTCTTGGGCAGTACCGCTCGGGGCCTCTGGCGATCACCACGGGTCGGCAGGGCTTCCGTTTTCTCATGCCCCCCTGCACTCCGACGACTCAGCCGTCGGCAGTTCAGGCCGAGCTGCGATTCCAGACGGAGAAGGAGGTGATCTCACTGGGGCGACAGGCCCTGTCGGTGCCGGCCCTGGACAGACGGCAGTTCGTGGTGGTTGTCTGCACGACTCGGACGCGCGGGAAGCCGGCCGAATTGCGCCTGGCCGAGGACCTGCGCCTGGAGGAACACGATCCCAGCGACCTGCCCCGAGCGCAGTTGAGCTACACCACGTCACTGGCCCGCGTCGCCCCGGATGATCTGCCCGCCATGCCGCTGGGCTACTGCGCCTTCGACGTGGTGGTTCTGACGGCACCGGCTTTCGCACGGCTGCGGGCCGCCCCGCTGGAGGCCCTGTTTCAATGGGTCGCCGCCGGCGGCAGCCTCTGCGTCTTCAGGCGGGGTGACCTGAGCGAACGGCAGCGGGCTTTTCTCCAGGCCCTGGCCGGTGACGGGGAATCCGGCCCTGTGCCCGGCGATGATCGCATCCGCATGGTCCGGTGCGGCCTGGGGCGGGCGGTGGTGGTTCCGTCACCCGGCGGAGTCCTGCCCCGACGTTCGTCGCCACAGTGGCGCCGCGCGATGGCCTTCCTCTGGAAGATGCGCGGTTCGCAGACGGCGGCCATGGTCGGTAAGGGCCAGTGGCGCCGGGACCAGGAGTCCCCCGATGACGTGCTGCAGCGCGCTGCCACGTTCCAGCCGTTGCCGGCCGGCGTGCGCTCTCAGCTATTCTCGATGTTCTGTCAGCCCGTCCCGGGATGGGCGTGCCTGCCGGAGGCACTTCTTCCGGAGGACATCCGGCCGGTGCCGCCGGGCCTGCTGGCATTGCTGTTCCTGGCCTTCATCGCTATCGTCGGGCCGGTGGATTACTGGCTGCTGGGGTTGCTGCGGCGCCGCCGGTGGACCTGGCTGCTGTTTCCTGCCGTCTCCGTGGGGTTCGCTGCTTCGGTCATGTGGCTTTCGGCCGAGTACATGATGTCCGAGCAGGGGGACCGTGCTCTGGTGTTCGTCGACAAGGGGCCGGCCGGGCGTACGCTGCGGCGCTCACGCTACGAGCTGACCTTCGCGCCGCGTGAAATCAGCCGCTGGGTCGAGGTGCAGAATGCCCTCTACTCGGAGCGTCTGCTCGGCCAATCCCGGGGTCAAGCCGCGTTTGCGGTGTCAGTCGGGGTCATGGGTGACGCCGTCGAGAGGCCCCCGGCTTACGAAGGTCGCTTCCCGGGTCATTACGCCGCGCTGCGCCGCATGGAGCAGTGGCGCCCCAAACTGTCGCGGTTCAGCTTCCTGTCCCCGTCCGACGAGCCGCCCGGCCTCAACTGGGACGCCGTCCGCCCGGAGGACCTGCGCACCCGCAGGGGTCGAGCCATGGCGGCCGCGCGCTTGACCGAGGGCAGGGACTTCGACGGTTGCATCTACTACTGCTCGGCGCTCGGGTTCCACTACGTGGCGGGGGACAGGGGTGTTTTCCGTACGGGCACGCCCGCGGGCGCCCGGCTGCGAGACCTGGTGCGCGACTGCTGCGTGCGCCCGCCGGTGGGGCTTTTCTCCGTCGTCTCCCAGGTCGCCCCCCACGGCGGCTGCGACTTCGAGGACCTGGCGCTCATTGACGGCACGGCATCAGGGGCGGCGGTGCTGCTGGCTGCCCGGCGGGACGGAGCGGACTACGTGATATACAGACGACTCTACGGCGGAGAGCACTGATGGCTATGGTCGAGGTGGAGGACCTGTGGGTCCGGTACGGGGACACGGTGGCCGTGCAGGAGCTGTCCTTCGGCATCCCGCAGGGCGAGGTGTTCGGCTTCATCGGCCCGAACGGGGCCGGCAAGACCACCACCATCAAGGTGCTGGCCACGCTGCTGAACCCCGCCGCCGGCACGGCGCGCATAAAGGGGCTGGACGTGACCACGAGGCCGCGGCAAGTATGTCGCGCCATGGGCTACATGCCCGACTTCTTCGGCGTCTACGATGACCTGACCGTCGAGGAGTATCTGCACTTCTTCGCTGCTGCCTACGGGCTGCACGGCGCGCGGCGTCGGTCCGTGGTGCGGGACGTGCTGGCGCTGACCGAACTGACCGACAAGGTCGAGAACGACGTCAGCGCCCTGTCGCGCGGCATGAAACAACGGCTGAGCCTGGCCCGGGTGCTGGTGCACGATCCCGACGTGCTGCTGCTGGATGAGCCCGCCAGCGGGCTGGATCCCCGGGCGCGGATCGAAATCCGTGAACTGCTCAAAGAGCTGAAGCGCATGGGCAAGACCATCCTGGTCTCCAGCCACATCCTGCACGAGCTTTCCCAGATCTGCACGCGCATAGGCATCATCGAGGCGGGCCGGCTGGTGGCTGAAGGGTCGCTCGGGGAGATCTACCGCCAGCTCGGCCTCAGGCGCGTTGTCCACGTGCAGGTCTCCAACCTGGAAGACGGCATGCTGGACAGAATGCGCGCTCTGAACGGGGTGGCCTCTGTGGAACGACACGTGGACCGGCTGTGTTTCCGCATCCATCAGGACCGGCTGCAGGTGGAGAGCCTGCTGGAGGCCCTGCGCAACCTGGGCGCCCGCATCTACATGTTCCAGCCCGAGGCGATGGACATGGAGACAGCGTTCATGAAGCTGACTGAAGGGAAGACGGCATGAGGCTGCTGCCGCGCAGAGCGCCGTTCCCGCTGCTGGGCCGGGAGCTGACCGAACAGGCCGCCCGGCCGCGCACTTATCTGCTGCGGGTGCTCTATGCGCTGGCCCTGTTTGCCAGCTTCTTCGTCTACTGGGAGAGCGAGGCGGCGTCGCACGGCCCGAGCCCTATGGCCATGCTGGGGCAGGGCAGACGCCTCCTGCAGTTCCTGGTCTACGTCCAGTTCGGGGGCATCATCATCTTCCTGCCCGTGCTGATGGCCGGCGCGCTGACCTACGAGAAGGAGCGCAACTCGCTGGGATTGCTGTTTCTGACCGACCTGCGTCCGGGCGAGATAGTGCTGGAGAAGTTCGCCGGCCGCCTGGTGCCCATGTTCACCTTCCTGCTGCTGGCGCTGCCTTTGCTGGCCGCCTGCTACGCGTTGGGCGGGCTCACAGCGGGTTACCTGTGGTCCGGCGTGCTTCTGCTGGTGGTGGCGTGCCTGCAGGTAGGGGCGCTCTCGCTGATGCTCTCCGCCTTCTGCGCCACGACCACCCAGGCGTTCATCGGCTCCTACGTGGGCCTGGGGGTCGTCTACTTCGGATTGGCGGCGGCGGACCTGGTGCTGGCGTTCCTGACCGGTACGGGTTCGAGCCATGCCGGGATTCTGTTAGCCCTGGCGCCTCCCTACCTGTTCGTTGAAGCTTCATGGCGCACGCTGGACATGACGGTGGTGCGCGCCGCCTGGCCGGCACTGACCGCCGTGGTGTTCCTGGTCATGGCGCGCGTGTTCGTGCGCCGCCGGGCCTTCGTGCGGCCGCGGAGCTGGGTTCTGGCGGTATTCAAGCGGCTGGATGCCTTCTGGCACCGGGCCAACCGGCTGACCGGCGGCATCGTGCTGATAAAGGACAGCGACAGGCTGCCCGGCAAGCAGCCCATCACCTGGCAAGAGGTCAACAAAAGGTCCCTGGGCAAGGCCTCGCACCTGGCCCGCCTGCTGTGCATCTTCGCCATCCCGGCGTCGCTGGTGGCCGTCGCCATGGTCGCGGTAGGTGGGGGCAGGGCGGGGACGCATTTCCTGACGCTTCTGATCAGTGTAACGTGGCCCCTGGCCGTGCTGGCCGTGGTCGTGCCCAGCGCCACCGCTTTCCCCTACGAGCGCACACGCCGGACGCTGGACCTGTTGCTGGCCACGCCGCTGAGCGGGCGGGAGATTGTGCAGCAGAAGGCCCGCGGCCGCTGGCGGCTGATGGCGGTGCTGGCCGTTGCCATTCTCTGCGTCGCCGGGGTGGAGGCGTACTGGGAGTGGGGAGAGCAACCCTACGCGACCTACGGGTACCTGGCTTCCTCGCTTCTGTCTGTCGCCATCTACCTGCCGCTGTTCACGTGGCTGTCGCTGTGGATCGGCCTGCGTATGCGCACACCCACCCGGGCGGCCGTCGGCGCGCTGGCTGTGATCGCTGTCTGGTGCTTCGGCCCGCTCCTGCTCGGGGCGGCGCTGGAGGAGATGCAGATTGTGCAGATGGACCGCCCGCCGGCGGCATGGTTGTGGTTGCTCAGCCCGGTCACCGTGCCGTTTCTGGCAGAGATCAGCGTCTGGGAGCTGCGGACGGTATGGGAGGCATCCCCCTGGATGCCCATACTTGTGAACTATGCCTACTATGCTGCTATAATGCTCGCCCTGCGCTGGCTGTGTCTGTCCCGCGCCGAGCGCTACCTGGGACGGTTGCCGGAGAGGAAAGCGCCCCCCGAGCAACCGGAAGCGGACAGGACAAACCCGTGAGAAGAAACCACGCACGAGCTTGCCGACCACTGACCCGGGCGGTCATCTGCCTGTTGATGGTCGCCGCTCCGCTCTGCCAGGCCGTCGAGGTCTCTGAGGTTCGATGGGGATTCGACGGCCGTGCCGTGCGAGGCGAGATCAACCTGGTGTCGGTGTGTCTGACCAACGAGACCAGCGCCGCGTTCGACGACGTCGTCAGCCTCCAGCGCACCGACGGGCTGGGCAAGGGCCTCGGCGCCCCGCAGCAGGAAGCCTGCTACGTGGCCCCGTTCACCTCCCGGTGGGTGCAGTTCTATCCGTTCGTGTTCGGGCCGGACGACGAGTGGGTTCTGCGGCTCGGACGCAGGAAGCGCACTTCAGTGCCTGCCCCGCGACTCGGCCCCCCGGCCGGCGTGGTGTTGACTGACCCGGATCGCGGGTTGGGGGGTAG
>JAWOCH010000420.1:0-3273 GCA_046483865.1 Candidatus Brocadiia bacterium
ACAGATCGCGTGATCAAAGGAAAGAAAAACGCCCCAGCATCGTGAACCTGTTGACGAACACGATCAAGAATCTGGCCGAGGATTTGTAATAGCACCAGCAGGGTCTCTTTACTCCAACTCCTGCTCCAACTCCTGCTCCAACTCCTGCTCCTGCTCCAACTCCTGCTCCTGCTCCATGAAGGCAGAATGTCGGATAGGCATTCTCAAACTCGCTTTTCTACGCCAGCACTAAGACCACAAATTCACCGCTTTTCCCTGGGACTGGCCAGATCGTACCCCTGCGGGGGACGCGGCGCCTGGTGCGATTGCCCTGGGGCGGTATAGTCCTTGGCCCTATCCAGCACGCCGAGAATAGCATGAGGGAGGCGGTTGAAATCCGGATATCCCAGTCCCGAACCCACGTCTCTTCACGACCGCTTTCCGCGCACACAGTCTCCCGCGCACACCTCGGTCGGGGGTTTTTCGTTTGACAAACCAACGCCTGTTTAATACACTTGTTTGATACAGGCGTATACAGGGGGGATTGGAGCAGCGAACGAGGAGACCGGATGAGCACCAAGGACACTCGCAGCCGAATTCTGGAAGCGGCGGGGGCGGCTTTCGCGGAACACGGGTTCCAGCGGACGACGATCCGCGAGATCTGCCAGCGAGCGGATGTTAATTTGGCCAGCGTAAATTACCATTTTGGGGACAAACAGGAGCTTTACCGGCAGGTACTTCGTTACGCCCACGATTTCGCTGTTAACCAACGGCCGTTTCCGGCCTGGCCGCCGGGCACCGCGGCGGAGCAGAAGCTCCGCGACTTCGTTCACATTACGCTCGATCGCATGCTGAGCGTGGAGCATCTGCCCTGGCACCATCGCCTGATGCAGCGGGAAATACTGCAGTCGAGCGGGGCCATGCTGGAATTGGTGGAAGACTACTTCCGGCCCAATTTCCAGACGCTTCTAGCCATTCTCGACGAGCTTTTGCCGGCCGGCACGCCCATGCCGAAGCGACGGCAATTGGGGCTGAGCATTATCGGACAGTGCTGCTTTTATCGGATTCATTTGTTCTCTGGCAGCAGTCGCGGGCTGCTGCACATGTTGGTTCCCGAAGCGGAGCTGGAGTCGCACTTCGGACCGGATCAGGTGGCCGACCACATCACCGATTTGTCGCTCGCGGCGCTGGGGCGCCGCCAGATGCCGCTGGAGCACGACGGCGGCGGGCAACTCGAGGCGGGCCACGCGACCTCGCCCACTCTGATGGAGTCCTAATCGACCATGCACAAGCGAGAATCATTTTTCAGCGAGCTACCCCGGATCGTGATTCCCGTGGCGATCCTCGCCGTGGGCGGCGCGGCACTGATCGTGATCGGGGGCGGGAAGGAACCGGGTAAGTCGGCGGACGTCCCCGAGCTCGCGCCGCTGGTGGAGACCGCTCGCGTCGAGGCGCACGAAGAGGGCCTGGCGATCGAGACGGATGGCTTGGTGGTTCCGTTCCGCGAAATCAACTTGGCCGCGGAGGTAGGCGGCCGGGTCAGCGCGAAGTCACGCCAGTGTCAGGCCGGTACGTATGTCGAGGCCGGCCAGTTGCTGCTGGAAATCGACCCCCGCACTTATGAGCTGGACGTGCTGCGGCTCGAACGGGAAGTCGACCAGGCCGAGGCGAACCTTGAAGAGCTGAAAGTGGAAGGATCGAACACGGAGTCACTGATCGAGCTGGCCGAGGAGGATCTGGAGCTGCAACGGGGGGAACTGGAACGAATGCGCGAACTCTGGACCCGCAAGTCCACGAGTGAAGCCTCGCTCGACGAGGCGAAACGCGCGGAGCTAACGGCCCGCAACAGTCTTACCTCTCTGGAGAATCAGCTGCGCATGACCGCCGCGCGGCGAAACCGGCTGCGGCAAGCCAAGGCGTTGGCCGAAGCCCGGCTGGAGCTGGCGCGGGTCGACTTGTCACGCACTCAGGTACACGCCCCGGTGGACGGCGTGGTGGTTCGCACGCACGTGGAGGAGGGCGGCTATGTTCAGCCGGGCGCTCAATTGGTCACTTTGGAGGACACGTCAGCCGTGGAGGTGACGTGCAGCCTGCAGGTGGAAGAGCTGGGCTGGTTATGGGAGCATGCCGGCATCGAGTCGGAGGACGCGAGTTCCGACGCGAGGCGAGATTACCAGCTGCCGCAAGTTCCGGTGACCGTCACGTACAATGTCCGAGGCCGCCGCTACGGCTGGGACGGGATACTTGACCGCTATGACGGCCTGGGGCTGAACGAAAAGACACGCACGGTGCCTTGCCGCGTCTTGGTGTCCGAGCCCCGCGAGGGGCGGGCGCTGGCAGAGGATTCACGGCGGCGGGGACCCCGGGCGCTGGTACGCGGCATGTACGTGACCGTCCAACTGCGGATGGGATCCCGCACGCCACTTCTGAAGGTGCCGAAGCGGGCGGTCCGGCCTGGCAACCAGGCGTGGCGAGTTCGCGAGGGTCGCCTCCACATCGTGGATCTGGACATGGCCCAGGCGACCGATCGCTGGGCCCTGGTGCGAGCGGACGCGGGGGATTGGGTCGCTGGCGACCAAGTCGTCGTCACGCCCCTGTCCGCGGTCCACGACGGCATGTCCGTCCGGCTAGACAACACCGGGGACCTTGGCACGGATGATTCTGCCACGGATGACTTACCCCCCACCGATTCGGTTCGAGAGGAGCATGGCACCCCATGAGATCGGTTGTCCGCTGGGCCATTGAAAACACCCCGGCCATGAACACGCTGATGGTCAGCGTGCTGCTGGTGGGGGTTGTCGCGCTGATGAATCTCCGCCGCGAGGTCTTCCCGGAATTCGAGTTGGAAATTGTCACGGTCACGGTTCCTTACCCCGGCGGCAGTCCCGAGGAGGTCGAGGACGGGATTTGCAGAAAGATCGAGGAAGCGGTTCGATCGGTTGACGGGATCAAGAAGCAGACGGCGGTGGCTCGGGAGAATTCGGGGCGTGTGGTATTGGAACTGGAGGAGGGAGCTCCGGCCCAGAAGATCCTGGGCGAAGTTCGCTCCGAGGTGGACCGCATTACCACCTTCCCGGTCCTCGCCGAGGACCCCGAGATAAAACAGCTCACGGTGCGGCGGCCGGCCATCCAAGTGGGGTTGGTCGGGCCGGAAACCGACCAAGCTGACGGGGAACTCGAACTGCGGAACCTGGCCGAAGCGGTCCGTGACGACCTGATTCGGCTCCCGGCCGTGTCCCAGGCCGAGATCGTGGGCGCCAAGGACTACCAAATCGACATTGAGATTTCCGAGGC
>JAWOCH010000086.1:0-5442 GCA_046483865.1 Candidatus Brocadiia bacterium
AAAGAACTCGCCATGCAGTCGTCGACTGGCACCTACAGCGACAGCCAGCGAAGCATAATGCATGACGAGTTCGCTCAGATGCGCACTGAGATCAACCGGATCGCCAACGCCACGAGCTTCAACGAGATCTACGGGCTCAACAGCAGCGGCACGATCAAGATCCACTTCGGCACGGGCAACAGCTCGGCCCAGGACTACTACTACATCACCGAACAGAACATGACCAGCAGCGCGCTGGGGCTGGACGCTCTGACCATCGCCAGCCAGGCATCCGCGCAGGCGGCGCTGACGGCCATCGATTCTGCCGTCTCGACCAAGGACACCGCGCGGGCCCACTTCGGCGCCATGATGAACCGGCTGGAGAACACCATCTCCAACCTGGAGATCCAGCGGGAGAACATCCAGGCAGCCGAATCCCAGATTTCCGACGTGGATGTCGCCTGGGAGATGGCCCAGCTCACGCGGACCCAGGTTCTGGCGCAGGCCGGCGTGGCCATGTTGGTCCAGGCCAACACCATTCCGACCCTGGCCCTGTCACTGCTCGGTGGCTAAGCTGTTCGGGTCTTCTCAGAGCGGCCTTCCTTCGGGTCATCCCGGGGGAAGGCCGTTTCTTCTGGGAGACCGATGACCGACTGGCAGGTCCGGCGTAGACGCCGCGCCTGCCAGATGCAGTAGAGCGGACGCGCCCTTGCAGGAAACCAGGGCCAACCGCGACGGCACAGCCTTTGCGCCCTCTCCGGCAGTGCCCTGCGCGAAGGCGCGCTCGCCGGCTCAGGCTAACAATCGGCAGGTCCGGCGTCCCCGCCGGACCAGGCGCGGCGAGACGCCGCGCCTGCCGGATGAGAGAGTGAGCGCCCGGCGATGAACCAATTCTGCAAGAGGGCACTAAAGGGCTTCTGAGGCGCTCTGAGCGCGCCGGGACAGCGGGAAAGGTTTGCCCGCTTCGGAAAGGATTTCCCCGATGGGTACCGTTAACTTCTCCGGCGCCGGTTCCGGCATCAAGTGGAACCTGATCATCGAAGCCCAGATCCAGGCCCGTCGTCGCCAGATCATCGAGCCCCTCGAGGAGTGGAAGTCCACCTGGGAAACCAAGATCTCCGCCTTCGATGAGCTGCGCAGCCTGCTGAGCGACCTGCAGGGCGCCGCCGAAGCGATGGACACCCCCTCCGAGCTGAGTTCCTACCTGGCCCAGAGCAGCGACGAAGACACCATCGGCGCCGTCGTCAGCGGCGACGCTACCCCCGGCACCTACTCGCTGCTGGTCAACCAACTGGCCGACTCGGAGGCCGAAATCCACGTCGGCGTGGACGACGACGATACGGTCGTCAACAACAGCGGCGGCTCACTGGACTTCGCCTATACCTATGCCGGGGACTCGGTCACCGTCGAAGTGCCTGACGGGGCGACCCTCGACGACCTGGCCGCCCTGATAAACAACGACGGCAACAACCCCGGCGTGACCGCCAGCGTGCTGAACGACGGCGCCGACACCAGCACCAGCCACCACCTGGTGCTGCGCGGCGACGACACGGGGGCCAGCTACACCATCACCATTGACGCCGGCGGCACCACGCTGGAAGGCGACTGGGGGGACCTGACCGCCGACGCCTCCAACGGCGACGGCTCCGTGACCGTGGACGACGCCTCCAGCTTCCAGCAATACCAGGCGATCATCATTGACGACGACGACAGCGCCGCCGAATACCACATAGTCAGTTCCGTCGCCGGCAACACGGTGAACCTGCAAGGCACGCTGGGCGACAACTTCACCACCGCTCAGAACGCCTACGCCACCCCGCGAGGCATCGGCAGCGGCCTGGCCAGCGGGCCGAACGCCGGCGATTCCAGCGTCAGCGTGGACGACGCGTCGGACCTCCAGGTGGGCAAGGACGTCATCATCGCCGACGGGGCCAACTCCGAGCAGCTCACCATCTCCGCCATAGACACCTCCGCCAACACGATCACCTTCACCACGAACCTGACGAACGGCTACGGGGCGGACGGTTTCGTGACCCAGCTCGAAGGCGGGCGCAAGTTCACCTTCGAGGACACCGACTTCACCGAGACCGAGACCGCTCAGAACGCCCAGATGCGCGTGGACGGCTATCCGGCCGGAAGCTGGATTGAGAGGGAGAGCAACTCCGTCGGCGACGTCATCCCCGGCGTGACCCTCACGCTGAAGAACGATACCGGGGGCTCCACCGTCAACGTCACCGTCAATCAGGACGCCGAAGGGGTCAAGGAGAAGATCAACGCGTTCGTCGAAACCCACAACGCGGTGAAGACTTACGTGAACCAGAACACCGACTACAACGTGGACACCGAACAGGCAGGGGTGCTGCTGGGCAACTACGCCGTCGAGTTGATCGAGTCGCAGCTCCGGGAGGCCATCATCACGGAGGCGCCGGGGTTCGAGGACGGCACTGACACGTACACCCTTCTGGGGCAGATCGGGATCGAGACGCTGGGGCGCACCGACGACGAGACCGCCCTGGGCACGCTCACGGTGGACGAAGCCGCGCTGGACGCGGCGCTGTCGGAGGACTTCGAAGCGGTCATCGCGCTGCTGTCGGCGAACTTCCAGGGCCGGTCCGACAGCGATTACTTCAGCGTCTACCAGTCCAGCGAGACACTGACCACGCCCGGCAGCTACGACGTGAAGGCCACCTTCGACGGGGGCGGGAACCTGACCGGCGGCCAGTTCAAGCTGACCTCCGAGAGCACCTACCGCGACGGGACGGTCAGCGACCCCTACATCGTCGGCCAGTCGGACAACCCGGAGGAGGGCCTGTGGGTGAAGGCGACCTGGGACGGGGTGTCCGCCACGCAGACGGCCGTCGTGCGGGTGCAGCAGGGCATAGCCGGACAGATCGCAGACCTGATGGACGACGTGCTCGACACCCAGGAGGGCATCATCCACAACGTGGATGAGAGCTACGAGGAAATCGTCGGGCAGATGGATGACCGCATCGAGCAGGAAGAGGATCGCCTCGAGCAGCTCCGCGAGCGACTGGTGGAGAAATACGCCCGCCTGGAGCAGCTCCTGGTCGAACTGCAGGGCCAGCAGAACTGGGCTCAGAGCATCGCTAATAGCATGGGTTGGACGGGACAGACTACCTGAGACGGCTGATTCCTGGAAAGGAGCGTCATGGAAGTACCCAACCAGTATGCTGAGAACGCCGTCACCACCCAGCAGCGCGGGAAGCTGATCGTCATGCTCTACGACGGGGCGGTCAGGTTCCTGCAGATCGCCAGGGAGAAGCTGGAGGAGGGCGACTTCGCCCTCAAGGGCGTCTACATCGGCAAGGCCCAGGACATCGTGGCCGAGCTGAATAACTCACTCGACGTGGAAGCGGCCCCCGAGATGGCCGGCGACCTTCGCGCGCTCTACAACTTCATCTACCACACGTTGAATGAAGCGAACATCGAGCGCTCCGCCGAGAAGATAGGCGCCTGCGTGCGCATCCTCGAAGAGCTGCGGGAGGCATGGCAACAGGTGGCCGAGCAGGCGGAGGCCGTCGCCGACAGCCAGGAGGGCGCCGCGAGATTCACCGCCTGAAATAGCGAAGAAAGGGAAACCGCAGATAGACGCCGATAGCGAGCTGCGGCGGCGTCCCACTTCATCCGCGCTTGTCTGCGTTCATCTGCGGTTGCTTCACGCTGTCAGGCGGGTGGCCGCCGAACGGGCGCGCTCGTCCTCCGGCGAAAGAAGCAACGCCCGATCCAGCAGGGCCCGCGCTTCTCGGTGCCGGCCGCTCTCCAACCACAACTCGGCCAGCCCCACCAGGGCGGGCACGTGCCCCGGCCGGTACTGCAGGAACTCCTTGTACA
The DNA here is from genome assembly GCA_046483865.1 of Candidatus Brocadiia bacterium. Lineage (GTDB taxonomy): Bacteria > Planctomycetota > Brocadiia > SM23-32 > SM23-32 > JAWOCH01. Next base: position 3,832 of record JAWOCH010000086.1, read on the forward strand.
GGCCGGCCAGTTCTTCAGCAGAAACGACGCCGCGTCCCGTACGGACTGCCTGCTCGAGGAACTCCTCGTTCTGGGGGGCGGCATCCAGCGCCGTGCGCCAGTGGCGGTGGGCCTCAGTCATCTGGCCCCGGCGTTCGCAGACCTCCGCCAGGCCCACCCAGACGGCCGTGACGCGGCCCCGGGTCTCCTGCCCCGCCGCCAGCTTGAACGCCTCTTCCGCACGATCCAACTCGCCGCGCCTGAGGAACATGCGGCCGAACGCCAGCGGCGGGCGCAGGCTGTCCGCGCGCAGCCGCGCGGCCCGTCGCAGCACCTTTGCCGCCTCGCCGTCCCGCTCCATCTGCACGAGGCACTCTCCCAGCCCGGCCATGGCCCGGAAGGCGTCGAACTCGACGGGGCCGGCCAGGGGGAAGGCATCCGAGGAGAGGTCCTCCTCGTCCAGGCCGATCATCTGCAGCCCCTCTCGGTAGGCGCAGACGGCCTCCTCCCAGCGGTCCTGGCTCTGGCAGATATAGCCCAGCCGCACGCAGTTGTCCGCCCCGTAGCCGGCCCGTATCAGCCGGCGACACATGCGCTCCGCCTGGCCGTACTGGCCCACGGCGAAGGCCACACGGGCCAGCCTCTGCACGACGTAGGGCGTGCACGTGCCGCCCTCCTGGATGGCGTCGGCGTCGTTCAGCAGGTGCAGCGCGGACTCGTAGTCCCCCTCCGCCTCGCACCGACTGGCGAAGCTCAGCAGGTAGTCGCTCTCCAGCGCCGGCGGCACCCAGTCGCCCGGCATGGTTTCGGTGGCCGGCCACTCGCCGGTCGGGGGCTCTGCGGCGCCCAGCGCCGCCCGGCGGCCGATCAGCACGTTGAACGGCCGCCCCCAGGCATCGTCCTCCGGCCAGCGTACGCCCGCACAGCCGGTCTCCTCCATGTAGCAGACGGCGCGTATCAGGCGCTGCTCGGCCGATGGGTCCAGCCCGGGGCCGATCAGCATGTAGAGGTCCGCCTCGACGGCGCGCGCCCCGGCGGCGCAGGCCGCCCCGACGCCGCCCTGCCCCGCGCGAACCGTGTGAATGTGCTCAAGATCCACCAGGTCCGCCGGCAGGCGCCCTGCCGCCGCGCCGTCGGAGGAACGGTCGGCCAGCACTATGCGGCACGGGTAGTCCAGCTTGTCGCACAGGTACCGCAGCAGGTCCGCCTCCGCTTCGTCCCCCTCGGCCACCGGCACGACGACGGCAACGCGGCGGACTTCCGGCCAGGGCTCCGGCGGCAGGTCGGCCCGGATGCGCCGCAGGTTGGCCAGGTAGCTCTCCTCGTCTTCCCGCTCGACATCGCTGATGCGGTCGCTGTCCTTGATCGGCACGAAGTACTCGCCCGTGACGGCCTCCACGTGGCGGAAGTCGGTGTAGAAGGCCAGCTTGCGGGTCAGGTTCCAGTCAATCAGCACGCGCACGTCCTCCCGGTAGCCGCCGGCGCGCTCCAGCAGTTCCCGCCTGTGCATGAGGCTCACGTGTAGCGTGTGGTTGAAGTGGAACATGAGCATCCGGTTGAAGTCCCGGCACACGTCCACCCGTTTCTCCAGCGGGTGCCGGTTGCCGGCCGAGTCGGTCAGGCAGATGGTCT
>JAWOCH010000136.1:0-3198 GCA_046483865.1 Candidatus Brocadiia bacterium
TCCTGATACGCGGCCGGCCACGGCAGGGGAACTGCGCCAGGGCCCGCAACGCCTCCATCCTGCGGCGTAGTTTCTGTTCTCTACCTTCCTGTGACCGCCCTCGGCCACCCGCCAGACGCCGTCTGCTTCTCGCTCCGTGCCCTTCAACAAGCTCAGGGCCGTCCGCTCTCTGCCGTTGGCTCACTGCTCCCTGCTCCCGGCCGTCCTACCCCACCATGATGCGCTCTTCGGGATACTGGTAGACGGCCATCTCCTTCATCCGGGCTACGCTCAGCACCAGGGTGATCGGCCCCAGCCTGCCGATGAACATCAGCCCCGTCAGCACTAGCCTTCCCCAGTCGCTCAGCGTGGCGCCCGGCCCGGTCAGTCCCTGGCTCAGCCCCACGGTGCCGAACGCGCTGATGGCGTCGAAAGCGATCTTCTGGAAGGACTCCCCGGGCTCTGTCACCAGCAGGATGAACGTGCCCGCCACCACGGCCACAACCGACAGCAGGATGATGCCCGCCACACGATGCACGGTTTCTTCGGAGACCGAGTGGTGGAACATCTCGGCCTTCTTACGGCCCTTCAGTGTGGCGACGACGCTGGCGACGGTGATGCCCAGGGTGGTTGTCTTGATGCCGCCGGCGGTGCTGCCCGGGCTGCCGCCGATGAACATGAGCACCATGAGCAGGAACGCCGTAGCCGGCGCCAGTGCCGCCGCCCGGGTGTCCACGGTGTTGAATCCCGCCGTCCGAGGGGTCACCGACTGGAACAAAGCGGCGAGCACTTTGTTCCCTGCCGGGGCCCCCCGCAACGCGTTTTCTGACTCGATGGCCAGGAAACCCACGAAGCCGACCACCAGCAAGGCGCCGGTCACCAGTAGGGCCAGCTTCGTGTGGGTGGACAGGCGCGGCCGCTTGCCCCGGCGGGCAAACAGCCACCAGCGGCCGTAACGCACTACGTCGCGGACCACCACAAACCCGATGCCCCCCAGCACAATCAGCCCGCACACGGTCAGGTTCACAGGCGCCGAGCCAACGTAGTTCATCAGGCTGCTGTCGTTCAGGCTGAAGCCGGCGTTGCAGAAGGCGCTTATCGAATGGAATACGCTGTGGTAGAAACACCTGAAGGGGCTGTCGAAGTTCGCCCGCCATCCGAAGTACAGGAACACCGTCCCGGCCGCCTCTGCCAGCAGCGTGAACGCGCAGATGAACCGCACCAGCGTCCAGACCCCCTCCGTCGCCTCCGCCTCAACCAGGTCGGAGATCATCGCCTGGAAGCGCATCGAGAGCCGGCGCTGGATGAGGATGGCCGCGAACGCCCCCATCGTCATGATGCCCAGGCCACCGGCCTGGATCAGCGCCAGGATCACAAGCTGCCCGAACAGCGACCAGTAGTGCGGCGTGCTCTTGACGATCAACCCCGTGACGCACACAGCGCTGGTGGAGGTGAACAGGGCGTCCACCGGGTGGGTCCATTGGCGGGTCCGACTGCTGACCGGCAGTATCAGCAGCAGAGCGCCGATCAGGATGACCAGCGCGAAGCTGGAAACAGCGATGCGGGCAGGGCTGGCGCCGGCGGTCAGATTCCACAGCCGCCTCCAGGCGGCGCGCCCGCTGCGAAGTATGCTCTGCACTTGGGCCATACCAAAAGCCTGTTGGAGAGCTGGAACTCGCTGACGGGGTCAGTTTCCGGCGGCGCCCGACTTCTGCTCCAGACGCCAGCGCAGATAGGCTTCCATGAACGGCATCAGGTCGCCGTCCAGCACCGCATCCGGGTTGCCGGTCTTCAGCTCCGTGCGCAGGTCTTTCACCATCTGGTACGGCTGCAGCACGTAGGAGCGTATCTGGCTGCCCCAGGCGATCTCGCCCTTCTCGTCGTAGAGTTCCTCCAGCTCCGCTTCCCGCTTGCGGCGCTCGTGCTCGTAGAGCTTCGACTCGAGTATCTTCAGCGCCAGTGCGCGGTTCTTGTGCTGGGACCGCTCGCTCTGGCAGAACACGGTGATGCCCGTGGGCACGTGTTTGAGGCGCACGGCGGAGGAGGTTTTGTTGACGTGCTGACCGCCGGGGCCGCTGGACTTGGCGAACTCCATCTCGATCTCGTTCTCTTTGAGTTCGACCTCCAGGTCGTCCTCCAGCTCCGGCACCACGTCCACGGCGACGAAACTGGTGTGGCGGCGGCCACTGCTGTCGAACGGCGAGATACGCACGAGGCGGTGCACTCCTATCTCGCTCTTGAGGTAGCCGAACGCCCACTCGCCGCCGACGTGAATGGTGGCATGGCGCAGGCCGGCTTCCTCGCCGGCGCGGCTGTCTATGACGCGTGTCGAGTAGCCCTCCTGCTCCGCCCACCGCAGGTACATCCGCAGCAGCATGTCCGCCCAGTCGCAGCTTTCGGTTCCTCCCGCGCCGGCCTGGACGCTGAGGAACGCCGAGCTTGGGTCGTGCGGCTCGCTGAGCATGCTGCGCAGCTCGAGGCGTTCCAACCGACCGGCCAGCTCCTCGGCGCGGGTCCCGACTTCGGCGCGCGTCGCCTGATCGTCCTCCTGCTCCGCCAGCTCGTGCAGGACCGACAGGTCCTCCAGTTCCTGTTCCACTTCGTCCAGCGGGTCGAGCAGCCCCTTGAGGCGCTTCATCTGGCGGATCACCTTCTGGGCGGACTCCTGGTCGTCCCAGAAGTCCGGCTCGCTCATGCGTTCCTCGACGCGCTCCAGCTCCTGCTGCTTCGTTCCGGCGTCAAAGAGAGTCCCGCAGCTTGCGCAGACGGGCCTCCAGCTCGGCGAGTTCAACGGCCATGTGTGCGAGTCCTCAGTTGTGGGAAATGCAGTAGCCGGGGAAGGTCTGACGGCAGCCCCCGGAGCGCCCCCATTGTATCCCGGCCGGGCGCGCGGAGTCAATCCGGCCCGATGGCGCGATAACTATCGCCTTGAAGGCGGAACTGACAGGAGCTACAATCCCTGAGTCTCGCCGGGGCCAGTCAGACCCTGCTGGAGCTTAGACATCGCGTTTCACAGTATTCGGTGCAGCAGCGACGGAACGGTTTTTGGAGTGCGGTGGCTTGCCACCGCTTTGCCGTTGCGGGGCTTGCCCCGCCTTTCGGCGCTCTCCGGCGGCAAGCCGCCGAGTTCCAGAGCCTTTCGACAGGCTCAAGGCCCTGAGCAAAGTCGAAGGGCTCTGGACCTCGGCGGCTTCCCGCCGGAGAGCGCCGAAAGGCGGG
>JAWOCH010000206.1:0-3937 GCA_046483865.1 Candidatus Brocadiia bacterium
GCCTCACTGCAGTTCGGATACCCGGAGGAGGAGGTCGAGACGCGGATCATCACCAGCGAGACGGGGGTGGACACGGAGACGGCCGAGCGGCTGGCGTCCATGGCCTGCGAGATCCGGCGCCTTAAGGGGTTCGGCCTGGAGGAGGGCGCCAGCACGCGGCTGCTGGTCTACGCCGGCCGGCTCATCAAGGACGGGCTCGAACCGCTCAGCGCCTGCCGCACCGCCATCAGCCACGTGCTGTCGGACGACCCCGAGATGATCCGCTCGGTCAACGACATCGTCAACGCCTACTTCGGCGACATGCTCAGCGGTGAACAGGGCGCAGCCACAGAGTAATCCGGATTCCCACCTCGGTTTCCCCCTCCGGCGTGTCACGTGGGGCTATCGCGAGCAGTTCCGGCGCCTGCTGGACAGCCTCCACGACAAGGGTCTGCTGGACGAGGGCGAGCGGACGGCGCGGCGGCTGTGCGGGCCGTTTCTGCACGGCGAGATGGGCGCCGGATGGGACTACGTGCTTCGGGAGATGCTCACGGCGCTTGACGGTCCGGCCGGCTGGCTGCTGCGCGTGCCGGAGCTGATGCGCCGCTGGCGCGCGCTGGGTGTGGAGCTGACCCGCGAGCGCATCCACCTGGGCAAACGCTACTTCGAACTGTGGGCGGAGGGCGGCCTGCTGCGCGAGCCGGCGCACGCGGAGCGGCTGCTGGGGTGGGCGGATGAACTGCGTGGCGTCGAGCCGGAGCTGGCCGTCAGCCTGCTGGCCGGCTACCCGGAGCTGTCCCGCCGCCTGGCACCCGACCGGGTGCCGCGGTTCATCGAGTCGGCCCTGCGCGTCCACGCCCGCAGCCCGGACAGCGCCAACGAGTTCCTGCGCCTGCGCCTGAAGTCCGCCCGGATCACCGCCGACCGGCTCAGCCGTAGCTGTGCGCTCCAGGACGTGCGGGGCAGGCTGGGGCGGCTGTTCCGGGCCATCGCGGGACGGGCGGTCGAGCTGGACGTGCTGAGCAGGCTGGATTCGGACGAACTGATCGAGCGCGGCTCGGGCACCGTCTGCGCCGGCGGGCATCTGTACCTGCCGGAGCGGGTGAGCACCTTCGAGAGCCGGGAGCTGAACCGGGCCTTCTACTTGCTGGCGACCGTCCTGTCTGCGACCTGCCATGGGGAGGGCAGCTTTCCGGGCGACCACGGCGGCGAGGACGCGACCAGCATCCCGGAAGTCTGCCGTGCGGCCGGGATGCCGCAGCCCGCGCTGGGCGCCTTCCTCGTGCAGGTGGCGGAGCTACGGCGGATGCGGGAGCGGCTCGAGGGTCGGCATGCCGGCTGCGCCCGCATGTTGCGCGAGGTGGCCGCCGCGGAGATGTCGGTGCGCGGCGTGGAAAGCTCCGGCGCCTCCGTCCTCGCGTGGGCGGCCGGCGCGGCTGATCTGGGAGGGCAGGCTGGCCCGGAGCGGGGGCTGTGCGATCTGCTGGCGGAGGTCGCCTCGGAAGCGGCCGACTATCGAGAGGCGGTTGCGGCCCTGGCGCGGGAGTGGAACCGCCTGCCGCCGGCGGTCCGGGCCGCCGGGCCGGGTTTCCGTGCCCGCCCGCTGAGTTTCTTCCCCGACTTCTCGTTCCCCATCATCCCGTCCACTGCCCCGGCCGAGGCGCTGGTGGCTGACCTGGGCGCGGAGGGCGTCCGCGACGAGGATGGCGCCGCGGCGGCCGCCGAACGCCGACGCGGGCAGACGGCCGAGGCCGAGCAGGGGCCGGAAGGGCCGCAGGAGTTGCCGGAGGGCCTCGTGGAAGCCGTCTACCTCTACGATGAATGGAACGGCCCGGAGGGCGACTACTACCGCGACTGGTGCCGGCTGCACGAAGTCACGCCGCGCAGCCACAAGGCGCCGGGCTGGCGCGACGAAGCCTTCACCCGCCGGGCAGAGCGCGTCCGGCGCCTGTTCCAGCGGCTCAGCCCGGACCTGGTGAGCCGGGAGAAGTACCTGCCCCACGGGGACTACATAGACATTGACTCGCTGGTGCGGTTCCTGACCCTGCGCCGGGCGCAGGCCAGCCCGCGGGTGCGTTTCTGGGTCAAGCCGCGCCTGAGCCGGCGTGACGTGGCCGTGGCCCTGCTGCTGGACGTGAGCGGTTCCACTGGCCGCGAGTCAGGCCGGGGTGACGTCATCGAGGTGGAGAAAGCGGCGGCCAGTGTGCTGGCCACCGGCCTGCAGGAGCTGGGCGACCGCTTCGGCGTGTTCGGCTTCACGGGCAACGGGCGGGAGCGTTGCGTGTTCCAGGTCTTCAAGGAGTTCGGCCAGGAGTGGGGTGAGGAGGCGGAAGAGCTGCTGGCCGCCGCCCGGCCCGGCTCCTCTACCCGCATCGGCGTGGCGCTGCGCCACTGCGGACGCAAGCTGGAGAAGGTGCCCGCGAAGACGCGCCTGATCCTGCTGCTGACCGACGCCCGCCCGATGGACACCGAATACGACCCGAACACCGGCTACGCGCAGCAGGACGTGCGCAAGGCGTGCGAGGAGAACCGCGCGCTCGGAGTCCACACCTTCTGCGTCGCCGTCGAACCCGACGAGCCGGGCGATCTGGACACGATGTTCCCGCAGCGGCGCTACGTCGTGCTGAGGGAGGCCGAGGACCTGCCCGACGCGCTGGCGCGCTCCTACCTGCGCCTCACACGGCAATGACCCACGACGACACCACGAGCACGACGGACAACGGCGGAACGGGATGTGAAGAATGCATCAAGGCGGAGGCGTGAGGTTCCTTTGCCGTCATCCTGTTATCCGTAGTTGCCGTTCGTAGTGCTCGTAGTGTCGTCGTGGTTACCCTCTCTGTATGTGACGACGTTTGACTTGTCGGGGCGGTTGGGTTACGTATCTACGCCCGACGGGGGCACTGCCGAAGCCTGCCAGAGAAGGTAGGGCCGGCGTCCCCGCCGGACAAGGGGCGGCGAGACGCCGCGCCTACCGAGGAACGTATCAAGGGGAGACGCAGATGACCGAGATCATCAGGGTGCACGGACGGGAGATACTGGACTCGCGGGGCAACCCGACGGTGGAAGTGGAGGTGGAATTGGCATCCGGCGCACTGGGACGGGCGGCCGTGCCCAGCGGCGCCTCCACCGGCGCACATGAGGCTGTCGAGATGCGCGACGGCGACCCCGACCGCTACGGCGGCAAGGGCGTCCGCCAGGCGGTCGAGAACGTGAACCACGTCATCCAGGAGGCCGTCTTCGGCTTCGACGCCGTCAGGCAGCGGGCGCTGGACGAACTGCTCATCGAACTGGACGGCACGCCGAACAAGGGCAACCTGGGCGCGAACGCCATCCTGGGCGTCTCCCTGGCCGCGGCCAAGGCCGCCGCCATCGCCCTCGGCCTGCCGCTCTATCGCTACATCGGCGGCACCAATGGGCGCTACCTGCCCGTGCCGATGATGAACATCCTGAACGGCGGCAAGCACGCCGACAACAACGTGGATCTGCAGGAGTTCATGATCATGCCGGTGGGGGCGGACTGCTTCGCGGAGGGGCTGCGCATGGGCGCGGAGGTCTTCCACGCCCTCAAGAAGGTCCTCTCTGAGTCCGGCCGCAGCACGGCCGTCGGCGACGAGGGCGGCTTCGCGCCCGACCTTGGCTCGAACGTGGAGGCCCTCGAAGTCATTATGCAGGCCGTCGAGGCTGCCGGCTACAGCCTCGGCGACGAGGTGGCCATCGCCCTGGACCCGGCCAGCAGCGAGTTCTACGGACAGGACGCCAAGGGCAAGGGCATAGAGGCGGAAGGCAGCTACGTGCTGGCCGCCGAAGCGGACGGCCAGCAGGTGAAGTCCTCCGAGGACATGGTGGCCTTCTACGCCGACCTGTGCGACCGGTTCCCCATCATCAGCATCGAGGACGGCCTGGCCGAGGACGACTGGGAGGGCTGGGAGGCGCTGACCGACGAGCTGGGCGGGCGCAT
>JAWOCH010000239.1:0-5886 GCA_046483865.1 Candidatus Brocadiia bacterium
TCACGTCTATTCGCCTCGTTATGGCGCAACGTCTTGTCCGTCGGCTAGACGAGAAGACGAAGATTGCCTATCAGCCAGACGAGCCGACACGGGCCAAGCTTCAGCAGCCAGCACGATCAGGCCCACGCCGAAGAACGAACCCACTCCGGCAGCCACGCGGGTGGAGCTGCGCAGGTCGCCGCTGACGCCCCACATGATGCTGCGCAACACCCGCCCACCGTCCAGCGGAAAGGCGGGCACGCTGTTGAAAGCAGCCAGGAAGAAGTTGACGAAGGAGAGGTACTTCAGCACGCTGCGCACCGTATCCGGCCATCCCGCAGCAAGCCCGATGAGCAGCAGAACCAGGAACACGCCGCCGATGGCCACGCTCGACAGCGGCCCCACCACCGCCATCAGGAACTCCGAGCCCGCCGTGGGGGGCTCGTCGCGCAACTGGCTTACCCCGCCGAAGATGAACAGCGTGATGCCGCCCACCGGCATGCCCACCTCCCGAGCCACCAGGCTGTGGCACAGCTCATGGGCAACCAACGAGGCGAACAGCCCCAGCGTCCCGATGCCGCCGAGCAGCCAGTAGATGTACGCCGGCCGGTCCGGACCCAGCGCCTGCTCGGACGGGAACCAACCCATCGCCAGCGTCGTCCATACCAGCGCGACCAGAATCAACCAGGACGGGTTGGCCTTGATGGGCAGGCCGAACAGATGAAACAGCGTTATCTCTTTGCGGAAGAAAGGCATCTACACCCCCTTGAGCATTCGCACTCCGCTCCAGCGCAGCTCTTCCCCATTCGCATTATGCCACATGCGGTGCCGTTCTGCCACAGGAGATGACGCAACGGCCACAGAGAAGCGGCGCGATGGAGGCGAACCGCCCCAATCGCGCCGCACGCTTCGTTCCCGGTCCGGCCGGCTACTCGCCGTAGACGCGGGTTATGGACTTGCAGTAGATGCCCAGGATGTTGGTCTCCTCCGAATCCACGTGGTGGATCCTGCTGATGCCGCCGTCCTTCATGGCCGCTTCGATGGAGGAGTCGCCCTTCGCCAGCAGGATGATGCCCTCCACGTATGCCTCGCCCGTCTTGGCCGCGCTCACCGAGGGATCGCCCACTGCGACGGGGCTCTTGGTCATCATGATCGGCGCCATGACGGCCCCCTTCGGGATGCAGCAACCCGTCAGGACGACTGCAACGACCACCACCAAAGCAACTGCGGCTAAACGCTTCACCATAGCCTACCCTCCTGCAGAAGCACAGAAACCAGAGATCCAGCCGGGACGGCACCCGCCCCGGCCCTGCGAGTGATCGCATGCTTCACGAGATCGCGCCCCCCAAGTCGGTTCCTACCCCACAGCGTATTCTATACCGCCGCCCCGCCCCTGCGTCAAGCTCTTATCGCCGGCGAATGTGTGCTGTGGCCGTTGCAGGGCGCCAGCGACGGGACTATCATATGCGCGTGGGGAAGTGCCGGCGTGCCAACCGGACACTGGATACGGAGAGGCGCGCATGATTTTGAAAGGACTGGTGAAGACCATCGTATCGGTCATCGTGGGCGTCGCCGTGCTGGTGGTGCTGCTGGGGCTGGGGGCCATGGTGCTGCTGGGCCACGTCGTGGAGGCGGGCATCGAACGGGTCGGTCCCGTGGTCACCCGCGTGCCGCTGGAGGTGGACGACGTGGACATCAGCCTGTTCGGCGGCACCTTCACGCTGCACGGCTTCAAGATGGGCAACCCCGAGGGCTACGAAGCCGCCCACGCCACCACCGTGGGCCGCACGCAGGTCAGCGCGGAGCTGCGCTCTCTGCTGAGCGACGAGATCGTCCTCCACCGTGTGGAGGTGGACCAGCCGAGCCTGACCGTCGAGTTCAAGGGCGGCCAGACCAACCTGGGCGCCATCCTGGCCAACGCCCGTATGCCGGAGAAACGCAGCGACAAGCGTATCCGCCTCGGGGTTCTGCGCATCACCGAACCCAGCGTCCAACTGGCCGGGCTGCCGGCGGGACAGAGCGTCGAACTAAGACTGCCCGACATCGAGCTGACCGACCTGAGCGCCGGGGGCGAGGCAAAGAGCCCGGCCGAGCTGATAGCGGCCGTGCTGGAGGCCATACAGGAGAAGATCCTGGCCGAGATCAGCGACCGGCTGCCGGCGGAACGGCTGGAGGCACTGCGCGGCGAGTTGGAAGGCAAGGTCGAGGAGGGGCGCGAGGCGCTCGATCAGGCCCGTGAAGAGCTGGAGGAGGAAGCCGGAGGTCTGCTGAAGGACCTTAAGCTGCCCGGCAGCGAGTAGCGGCCGTGGTCATTTGCCGCCCACCGGCGGGCGAGCCACGTTGACGGCGCGTTCGGGCTGCGTTATGGTACGGAATGTTGTGGGGATCATCACCTTACCGGGATGACCGGGACTCTGGGGGAAGGAGGGGCACACCATGGATGTCATGGAGTGGCTGGACGCGCAGGGCGTTGACTACGACGTAATACCGCACGAGCAGGCGTTCACCGCGCAGGAGGTGGCAGCGACCGAGCACGTGACGGGCCACAAGTTCGCCAAGACCGTCATCGCCATGGCGGGCGACCAGCCGCGGATGCTGGTGCTGCCGGCCAGCCGGCACGTGGACTTCCAGAAGGCGTCCGATCTGGTCGGGGAGGAGCTGGAGATGGCCTCCGAGGAGCAGATGAAGGAGGTGTTCCCCGACTGCGAGATCGGCGCGGAACCGCCCTTCGGCTCGCAGTACGGCGTGCCGACCTTCGTGGACGAGTCGCTGGCCCGGTGGGACGAAATCGTCTTCCGCGCCGGGACGCATGACAAGACGGTCCGGATGGGCTACGACGATTACGTGGCGCTGGAAGAGCCGAAAGTCGGCGAGCTGGCCACGCCGGAGGGGGAATGACCGGCCCGCTCAGCCGGCGAGGCGGGCAGCGACTCGGCGACGGCTCGCGCGGGCAATGGCCGGCCGCCCCAGCATGGTGAACCCGTCCGCGATGCGCAGCATCACCTCGCGGGTCACCTCTCGGCGGCGACTGCGGCTGGACGGGCCCCGGGCAGTGAACGGCTCGCCGAAGTAGAGCCTGATGCGTGCCGACCGCGGCAGGAGGCGGCCCATCGGCCAGGCGTCGTGTCCACCCGAGACCGTAACAGGCACAACCGGCGCCCCGCTGCGCAGCGCCAGCGTCCCCACGCCGTGGTGCGCCGCCGCCAGCAAGCCGTCCGGGCTGCGTGCGCCCTCCGGGAAGATGCCCACCAGGCAGCCATCCTCCAGCGCACGCAGCATGTCAGTCAGCGGCCGGTGTCCCGGCGCGTCCGCGCGCACCGGCACCGCCTGCATCAGGCGCATCGCCTGCCCCAGCACCGGCAGGCTGTAGTAGAACCGGGCGGCCAAGAACACAATGCGCCGGCTGACCGCCAGCCCGACGGCCGGCGGGTCGAGGAAGCTCTGGTGGTTGGCCGCCAGGATGGCCGGCCCCTCTGTCGGCACCCGCTCCACACCGGTCCAGTCAAGCCGGTGAGCGATGGCGAAGTAGGGGCCGAGCAGCGCGCGCCCCGCTCGCTCCGGCCAGGTGCGTCTCAGAGGGTCAATCCCCATCCTCCCCCACCCTGTAAATGCAAACCAGGCCGATAAGGACGAACGGCACCTGCACCAGCAGCCCCAGCCGGTAGCCGGCGGTGGGACTGCCTCCGATGCGCAGGTCCGCCAGCAGGCCGAACAGCACGGCGCCGATCACCGAGAGCTTGTGCCCTACATTGTACAGGCCGAAGTACTTGCCCAACTGGCCCTCGGGCACCAGTTCGACCAGCAGCTTGCGCCCGGCCACCCAGATGCTGGCCAACCCATAGCCGCCCAGTATAACGAAGACCGGCAGGAACAGCGCGAACTGCCGCGTGGCCGCCGAGACCACCAGCGCCACCAGCACGCAGATGCCCGCGGTGAGCATGGTGCGGCGGGCGCCGACCGCGTCGGCCATCTTCCCGCCCACTGTCCCCAGCGCCGCCGCCCCCAGGCTGAACGGTATCAGGTAGAGCATGGCGGTCTGTTTCTCCAGTCCGAACACGTGGACCACGTAGGGAGCGGCGGCGATGATGCCCACGTTCAGCGTGTCGACCAGGAAGAAGTTGCCCACCAGGAACAGCAGCACCCGCCGATGGCGGGGCAGCAGGCGCAGCGTCACCAGCACGCGTCGCCACGCCAGCCGCAAGGCCGAATGCCCGGCCCGCAGCGGCTTGGTGGCCGGCTTCTCCGGGACCACGGCGAACAGCGGCACGCTGAACAGCAGGAACAGCGCCCCGGCCAGCGCAAAGAGCGGCCGCAGCGGATGGGCCGCGCCAGTGCGCGTGTAAAGGTCAACCGCCAGCCACCCCAGCGGCAGGGCGAAGGCGACTCCCGCGTAGCCCAACCCCACCCCCAGCCCGCTGACCGTCCCCAGCCGCCGCCGGGGCGCCAGCATGGGCATCAGGCTGTCGTAGAAGGTCAGCGAGGAGTTGAAGCAGAAGTTCGCCACGCAGAACAGCCCCAGGATCAGCCAGGCCGCGTCGGCGAAACTCATCGCCACGCAGCTCACACAGCAGACAAGCGTCAGTGCGAGAAGATAGCGCTTCGGGCGCCCGGTGCGATCGGCCACTTCACCGGCAAACGGCAGCACCACTCCGCTGGCAAGCAGCGAGAGGCCCATCGTCAGGAAGGTCCACTTCTCCTCGCCGGTGTACTCCTTCACGTGGAGTGTGATGGCGAAGGACAGCACCAGCGCGGAGTAGATGGTGTTGGCGAAGTCGTAGAACGCCCAACTCACCGCCCGGCCCCAGTGAACCGTCTGGGGGCCGACATCCTCTGCGGCGACCTCCGGCGGCGGTGTGGCGCCCATGGGTGGCGATTGTAGCCCGCAGGGCTCACAAGCCGCAAGCACGGCGTAACAGGATGCACAGCATGACCAGGATACAACGAAGGCCGTTGCGCCGTTTCTGTTGTCCTTGTCCTGTCTATCCTGTACACCCCTGTTGGCCCACATGGAACTGGAAGAACGCATAGAGCTGCACCGGTGTTTCTGGCGGGGGGAACTGGCCCGGCCCATACTCGGCTTCTTCGTCACCGAGGAGAGCTGGGGGCCGCCCGGCCCCGCCTGCCCCGCGATAGACATTGACACGCCGGCGGAGTTGGTCGTCGAGAAATGCCGGGCTGCCGCCCGGCGCCAGGCGGCCGGCCCCGGCGAGCGTGTCCCGGATGTGCAGGTCAACTACGGCACGGCCTTCCTGCCGGCCCTGGCGGGAGGGGAGCTGCGCCATGACGGGCATACGGCGTGGTGCCTGCCCACCGGGCAGAGCGCGCGGGAGCTGGAGGTGCCCCCGTTACGGCGTGACCTGCCCCTGTGGCAGAGCTACGAGCGGAAGCTGCGCGCCCTGGTGGAGGCGGGTATACCGGACTGCCTTGTGAGCACCGGTGGGCTGACCGGGCCGATGGAGATGCTGCTGGACCTGCTGGGCCCGGAGCAGTTATGCCTGGATCTGTTCGACGCGCCCGAAGCCGTCTCGGCCGCGGCAGAGAGGCTGACCGCGCTGTGCCTGGAGGCGTTTGACGCCCAGTGGCAGGTGCTCGGCCGGGAGGAGGGCAACCTGGGATTCGGGCTCTACATGCCCGGCCGCAGCGCGCTGCTGACCGAGGACGCGCTGGCACTGGTCGGGCCCGAGCAGTTCCCAGGATTCTTCGGACCGGGCATCCGGAATCTGGCGGCCGCCATGGACACCCCCTTCATACACACCCACAGCGCCGGCCTGTCCTGCTACGACCAGATGGCCCGGATGGACGAGCTGGCGGGGGTGGAGATATCCAACGACCCGAACGGGCCGCCCATCGAAGACCTGGTCGAAGCGGGAGCGCAGTTCCAGCGCGCCGGCAAGTCGGTGATGTTCA
>JAWOCH010000268.1:0-7836 GCA_046483865.1 Candidatus Brocadiia bacterium
GCCGAGCCATCCGGCCTGCTCGATCAGTATGGTGTCCGCGCCCTGTCGCGCGGCGGCGATGGCCGCCCCGATTCCCGCCATTCCGCCGCCCACCACCACTACGTCCGCCTGCCAGTCTGTGCCCATCGGTTTGCTCCATCGACTGCGAGTGCGGACGCGCGGGAGCGCGTCCCTCCAAGGGGCCTCTTACGTCGCATGGCCCTACCGGCCGGGCGCGGCATCATTGCTCGCTTCGGCGTCCGCTTCCGGCGGGAGAGATGCGATGATGGCCCGAATCTGCGACCTCAGCGGGGGGATGTCGCGGGTTGCCGTCCCGTAGACCTCATTCCAGTCCACCTGGAAGTAGCCGTGCACGATGGCGTGCCGCATGCCGGCGATACTGCGCCAGGGCACCCCGGGGTAACGCTCCTTTAGCTGCTGCGACAGACGGGTTACAGCCTCACCGACGATCTGTATGTGACGCAGGACGTGAGACCGGACGAGCTTGTCTGCGTCGAACTCGGCGCGACTGGCCGGTGTAACGGCGATCACCTCATCAACGGCGTCGAGGATGTCTGCCAGCAGCAGTCGGTCGGATCTCACAGTGGCACGGCTTCCTTCATAACGTGGTTCCGGAACCTGTCGCGCATTCCCGCTTCGCTGATCACGTCGACTTCCACCTGGAGCAAGTCCCGCAGGTCCATGATCAGCTCGCCGTGGTCGAAGAGCGTACGGTCGGGCTCGAAGCGAACAATCAGATCGAGGTCGGAAGCTCCTCCGGAGTCGCCGCGGGCGACCGAACCGATGACGCGGACATCATGCGCACCGTGCTTCCGCGCAATAGCCAGGATCTCTTCCCGCCGGTTCAGGATGTCCCGCCGCGTGACCACAGCCGCCTCCGATCAGACCGGACACGATTCCCTCTGTTCGGGCGCATTGTAACCGCTGCGCAGGGCCGTTCAAGGATGGCGCGCCGGTGTAGGCCGCGCATTTGACGAACCGGGGCGGGGCGCATAGAATATCTAAAGATAAGAATACTTCGATGAATCGCCCGGCATCCAGAGGCCGGGGCCCATGGCGGAGTGCCGGGGGCAGGCGCAGCGGGCGCTTACGTGGGCGGCACACAACGCGGGGGCAAAGGAGCGACAAGCTATGCCCGGACTTGATCAGTACGCCACCGTGTTCAAGGCGCTCTCGGACCCCCTGCGGCTGCGGCTCCTGCAGATGCTGCCGGCCGGCGGGGGCAAGGGCGAGCTGTGCGTCTGCGACCTGGCGCGCGAGCTGGGCATCAGCCAGCCCTGCCTGTCCCACCACCTGAACGTCCTGAAGCAGGCCGGCCTGGTGGACTTCGAGAAGGACGGATGTTCGGCGTTCTACTACGTGGACCGCGAGCGCGTGGACGGACACATCGAATCGTTCCGACGCATGATGGAGACCGGATGAAGGTCGCGCTGATATACGACGAGCCGACGCCGGGCGGGGATGGCTCCTGGGTGGAAGCCGAATATGAGTCGCCACAGACCATCCAGGCGTTGCTGGCCGCCATCGAGTGCCACTGCGACGAGGCGGTCGGCGTGCCGTTCGACGCGGAGCTGGTGGACCGGCTGCGCGCCGAGGACCCGGACATGGCATTGAACATCGCCGAGGGCCGGGAAGGACCCTCGCGGGAGTCCATCGTGCCGGCCGTGCTGGAGCTGCTGGGCATTCCCTACACGGGCTCGGACGGCGTGGCGCTGGGCGTGTCGCTGAACAAGGCGCTGACCAAGCGGCTGGCAGGCGATCTGGGCGTGCGCACGCCGCCGTTCCTGCTGGCCCATTCGCCCGAGCAGGCCGAAAGGCGGGCTCAGGATCTGCCCTACCCCGTGCTGCTGAAGCCGAACTTCGGCGGCTCGAGCGTTGGTATCAGCCCGGAGAGCATCGTGCACGCGCCGGACGAGCTGCCCTGCGCCGTTGGGCGCGCCCTCGCTCGTTACGAGCAGCCTTGCCTGGTGGAGGCATACGTCGAGGGACAGGACCTGACCATCGGCCTGCTTGGCAACGAGGAGCTGGAGGTATTGCCGCCGGCCCAGGTGATCACGCCGGGCGGCATCTACGGCGAGATGGCCAAGCGGCTGCACGAGCGGGAGGTGGTCTGCCCCTGTTCGGTGCCGCCGGAGGCCGCCGAATGCGCGGCCGCCCGGGCGGTGGATATCTTCGGCGCTATCGGCGCGCGGGACTTCGCGCGGGCGGACTTCCTGCTCGATGACGAGGGACGCGTCTGGTTCCTGGAGATCAACCCCCTGCCCGGCCTGAGCCCGTTCTACGGCGTGCTGCCGGTGCTGGCCGAGGCGGCGGGATACGCGCACGAGGAGCTGATAGGGCGCATCATGGCCCTGGCCCTCCAAAGAAGCGAATCAAGGGAGAGGACAACCCATGGACCATTGGCAGAAAGAGCTGCGCAACAGCATCCACACCGCTGACCAGCTCGAGGACTATATCAACCTGACGCCCGAGGAACGCCGGGGCATCGAGCGCATCGAGGGCACGTTCAACTGGGGGATCAGCCCGTACTACGCCTCGCTGATGGATCCGGACGACCCCGACTGCCCCATCCGCCGCCAGGTGGTGCCGCGCATCGAGGAACTGCACGACCGACTGGGCGTCTGGGACCCGCTGCGGGAGGAGGACCACTCCCCCGTGGAGAACCTGATCCACGTCTACCCGGACCGGGTGGCGTTCTGCGTCAGTTCGCTCTGCGCGACGTTCTGCCGGTTCTGCCTGCGCAAGCGGATGGTGGACAATCGGGGCTGCCCCATCGGACGGGACAACCTCGAGGAGGGGCTGGACTACATCCGCCGCACCGAGGGCATCCGCGACGTGCTGCTGACCGGCGGCGACCCCCTGCTGATGCCGGACGAGCAGATAGAGGAGATCGTCGCCCGCGTCCACGAGATACCGCACGTGGAGCTGGTGCGCATCGGCAGCCGCGCCCCGTGCACGCTGCCCATGCGCATCACCGACGAGCTTTGCGAGCGCCTGGCGCGCCATCAGCCCTTCTGGATCAACACCCACTTCGAGCATCCGAAGGAACTCACCCCCGAGGCCGTCGCAGCCTGCGGGCGGCTGGTCGACCACGGCATCCCGATGGGCAACCAGTCGGTGCTCTTGAAGGGCGTCAACGACGACGCCGAGGTGCTCAAAGAACTGGGCGAGCGCCTGGTGGCCGCCCGCGTGCGGCCCTACTACCTCTACCAGTGCCAGGTCCTGAAGGGCACGGCGCACTTCCGCGTCCAGATCGAGCGCGGGCTCGAGCTGGTCCGCACCCTGCGCGGCCATACGACCGGCTTCGCGATACCGCAGTATGTCCTGGACACGCCCTACGGCAAGGTGCCGCTGAACTACCAGTATATCCGCGAACGCGAGGACGACCACGTGGTCATGGAGACATTCAGCGGCAAGCTCTGGCGCGAGCCGAACCCGGTCGAGGAACGGCAGTCGTCGCCCGCGGGCGTCGTGCCCACGTGTGCCTCCATGCACGGCTGCGGGACGCCGCACTGTGAGCGTGACTGAGCCCCACCTCATCCTGGTCTGCCTGGGTAATCCGGGCGGGCGCTATGCCGGCACGCGCCACAACGCGGGGTGGCTGTTCGCCGACTACCTGGCCGCCGAGCGCGACTTCGGCAAGTTCGCGGACATGGACGGCGTGCCCGCCCGTGCCGCCGAGGGCGCCCTGGCCGGCCTGTCCGCACTGCTCGTCAAGCCCGAACTGGCGATGAACGACTGCGGGCGCGTCATCCCGCCCCTGACCGAACGCTTCCCGTTCGACGAGCACCTTTACGCCATCGCCCACGACGATCTGGACCTGCCCATCGGGTCGGTCAAGGGCCGTCAGAAGGGGGGCCACGGCGGACATAACGGCGTGCGCTCCATGCTGAACGCGCTCGGACGGCGTGACGTGGTGCGCATCAAGCTTGGCGTAAGCTCTTCCGAGAAGAGGTCATACGACTCGGTGGCCGACTTCCTGCTCTCGGAGTTCACCGACGAAGAGCGCCGCAAGCTCGAGGACGCATTCCCCGAGGCCGAGAGGATTCTGACCGGCCAGGTCAAGTCGTTCATCGCCGGGCTGCGCAGGGAGGACGCTCGTGAGGAAGCCGCCGCCACCTACACGCGGGACGCCCTGGAGGAAGCCCGCGAGGCCATCGAGGAGATACCCGCCGCATCGCCCTTTCCCATCTTCCTGAGCCGGCGGCAGCTCAGCCGCGTGCGCGACGTGGTCACGGCGCTGGCCAAGCTGCTGCGCAAAGCGAAGGGCGACCCGGAACTGCGCCAACGGCTGGTCTCGTTCATCCCGCCCGAGCTGCGCGTCTACCTGCCGGCGCCGGCCGACGATCGGCGCCTGTTCTTCGCCGCCGACCTGCACTTGGACGGCGACGCGCTGAAAGTCATCGAGCTGAACTGCGCGGTCGGCTACGGCCACTACGCGCACCTGGCCGACCGGGCGCTGCGACCGCTGGTCGAGGCGCACGTTGGCGATGTGGAACCCGCCTCGGACGACGACTTCGCGCCGTTCGTCTACGAGCACGGCCTGCGACCGCTGCACGATGCCGACGCCGGGCTCATCGCCTTCCTGCGCGGCTTCGGCGGGCGGGACATGTTCAACGTCGACGAGCTGGAGGGCGTGGCGGCGCGGATCGAGGAATGCGGCGGACCGCGCATTCCCCTCTGCCATGAGGCCGACCTCGAGCTGCGCGAGGACGGCCTGCACCTGGCCGGCGAGGGGCGCGTGGACCTGCTCTACGTCGAGGAGAACCTGTCGCAGTGGGAGAACCTGAGCCAGGATTCGCCCGTGGCCGAGGCGGTGCGCGCAGGGCGGGTCAAGACCTTCCCGCCGCTGGACATGTTCCTCTACACCAGCAAGGGCTTCCTCGCGCTGCTCTGCGATCCGGCGTTCCAACGCCGGCTGGAGCCGGACGAGCGCGAGTCGGAGGTGCTGCGCCGGAACGTCCTCTGGTCGGCGGAGCTGGACGAGCGCATCGAGCCGGCCGCCTACCACATGCTGGACCAGGGCCTGCGCCTGGTGGTCAAGGACGCCCTCGGCGGCGGCGGGCGGGGGGTGACGATACTGCGCCCCGAATCCGGCAGCCAGCAGGCCGGCCACATTCTGCGCCAACGCCTCCACCGCGGCCGCAGCGTCGTGCAGGGCTACTGCGAGCCCGGCCGGTGGTCGGAGGACTCCGACCTCCGCTTCGACCTGCGCATCCTCTGCGCCGCGCACGAGGGAGACATCACCATCGGCCCTATCTACGGCCGCATCTTTCGCGGCAGCAAGCTGGACCTGGGCAACCCCGACGCCGGCGTAGCGCCGGTTTACGTCACCCCCTGAGGAGCGCTCTCACCACGGAGAACGGCGAAGTGCTGACCACAACGACACGACGAGTATCCGTGCTCAACGTAGTGCTCGTCGTGCCGTCGTGGTTATCCTTCCTCTGTGTCCTCCGTGCCTCCGTGGTGGGACAGTCGGTTTAGTTAGCCCTGGCCCGCACCCTCAGTCGAGTTGCACCTCGCGGCCGGCTTCGGCGCTGGCGTAGAGGGCGTCCAGGATTATTTGCACGTCCAGGCCGGCGCGCGCGGGGCACTGGGTCTGCTTCTCCCCGCGCAGGAAGGCTATCCAGTCGGCGATCTTCCGCTCCATGGTGTTGTATTTCTCCATGTAGGCCGGTTCGACGTTGACCATGGTGCCCGCCTCGTCCTTGAAAACGCGCGGCGGGTTGGTCGTGCAGCCGCCCTTCTCGCCCATTATCTGGATGCCGAAGTCGTTGCCCGGGATGTGGGCGGCGAAGCTGGACTCCACCGACATGACCGCGCCGTTGTCGAACCGCACCAGCCCGACGGCCAGGTCCTCGACGGTGTAGTTCTCCCAGTCCCAGTCGCCCCACTGCGTCTCGACCGTCGGCGGGCGGTTGCCCAGGTAGGTGAACATCTGCGCGCTGGCGGCCACCGGCTTTGGCTCGCCCATCAGGTAGTGCGCCGCCTCGATCAGGTGGACGCCGATGTCAATCAGCGGGCCGCCGCCCTGGAGTTCCTTCTGCCCGAAGACGCCCCAGCTCGGGATGCCCCGCCGCCTGAGCGCCTGCACGCGCGCGAACAGCACGTTGCCCAACTGCCCTTCGTCAATGAACCGCTTCAGCGTCTGCGGACCCGGGCCAAGGCGCCACTGGAAGCCCATCGTCAGGGTTGCCTCGCTCGCCTCGGCGGCGTCCACCATGGCCCGTGCCTCGTCGGCGTTCATGGCCATCGGTTTCTCGACCAGCACGTGCCTGCCCGCCTGGAGGGCGGCGATGGTGGGGTCTTTGTGGACGTAGTTGGGCGTGCAGACGCTGACGGCGTCCAGCTCGTCAAGAGTCACCATCTCGTTGAAGTCGGTGTAGGTGTGGGCGACCTCGAACTTCTCGGCGAACTCCTCCAGCGCCTCTTCGCTGACGTCGCAGCCGGCGACTATCTCAATGTCTTCCACCTTAAGCAACGCCCGCGCCTGTGCCCGCGCGATGCCACCCGTGCCGACGATTCCTATCCGCATCGTGTTGCTCATGAACGCACTCCGGAAGAGTCCAGGGCTCCTGACGACCAGGGAGCGGTACGTGTAACCGACTGTGCCGGGCCGGGTCAAGGCGAACGGCAACGACGACGGAACAGGGCGGACAGGACGCGCAAGGTGGAAGCATCAACCGTCGCGACAGACGTGTTGCAAAGGAGGGGGCGCAGTCACTACACTACCGTCGTGCCCGACGCGCCCCTTTGTGCGGGAGGGCCCGATGGCCCTGCGCCTTATCGAAATGGTTTGCCCGGAAGAGAAGCGCCACGAGGTGGAGGAACTGCTCGAGGAACACAAGCCGTTGGGCCTTTGGCACGACCGCCTGCTGGACGAGCAGGTGCTGGTCAAGATCCTGCTGACTGCCGAGGGCGCCGAAGCGGTCCTCGACAAGCTGGAGACGACCTACGGCGGCATGGAGGGGTTCCGCATACTGCTGGTGCCCGTCGAGGCCGCCCTGCCCCGGCCTGACGTGCCGGAGGAGAGGCCGTCGGAGGCGCCCTACGAGGGCGCCCCGAAGCACCTGCCAACGCGCATCAGCCGCCACGAACTCTACAGCGACATATCCGCCGGCACCAGGCTCACCAGGGTCTACCTGGCCATGCTCACGCTCTCCACCGTCGTGGCCGGCATCGGCATGTGGCGCGACAACGTGGCGGTCATCATCGGGGCCATGGTCATCGCGCCGCTGCTGGGGCCGAACATGGCTCTGGCCTTCGCCACCACGTTGGGCGACGGCAAGCTGGGGCGGGAAGCGCTGCGCACGAACCTGGTGGGCATCGGCACCGGGCTGGCTGTGGCGACACTGATGGGACTGGTGCTGTCGGTGGGGGGCGTGGCGGGGCCGCCGATCGGCCCGGGCATCTCGGAGTTGCTCCTGCGCTCTCAGGTCTGCCTGGCGGACGTTGTGCTGGCCCTGGCCGCCGGCAGCGCGGGCGCCCTGGCCTTCACCACGGGGATATCCACCGCGCTGGTCGGCGTGATGGTGGCGGTAGCGCTGCTGCCGCCTCTTGCGGCGCTGGGCATGACGCTGGGGGCGGGCCAGTGGGGCATGGCCGCGGGGGCCGGACTGCTGTTTCTGACCAACCTGATCTGCATCAACCTGGCGGGCGTGGCCACGTTCCTGGCCCACGGCATCCGCCCGCGCACGTGGTGGGAGGCGGACAAGGCCCGCCGCGCCGCCCGCCACGCGCTGACCGTGTGGGTCATACTGCTCGGCGCGCTGGTGGTGCTGATCATCGTGGCCGGCCACTGGCTGCAGAGCGCCATCGGCTGCACCCGGCCGCCGG
>JAWOCH010000291.1:0-2950 GCA_046483865.1 Candidatus Brocadiia bacterium
CACCCCCTGGAGCAGGGGCAGGGCGAGTTCCCATTGCTCCCGCTCAATCAGTCGGTCGGCCGTCTGCAGGCGAGCCGCTGCCTCGCCACCGGTGGGCAGAACCACGCGGACGCGGGCGGCCACCGGCCCCGCCAGGGCCCAGGCGCACCACAAACTCAGCAAGAGGGCGCAAAGGGCCGGTAGGCGGCGCCGGTCCGACCGGAAGTCGGCGCGCATGTTTCCTTGACCACCCACGCCAGCATTTTAACGCGGCGGCTGAGCGACCTCCATGCCGGGCGGTCTGCGGGGGGAGACGCCTTAGTTGCGTTTCCCTTGACGGCCTACCGCTAAGGACGTTACTATATGGGCGAAAATGGAGGGGGAGTGCCCTTCCCAACAGCCGGGGCTGCGGACTCCTTGAGGTCGTACTAAAGAGGGATGCACGCAGAATGCCGTACAAAAGACGTAACGAAGGATGGGACCAGGACAAGATAGTCGGTCAGATAAAGTCCCTGGCCCAGGACGGCGAAGATCTGTCGTATAACGAGATGGCCCGGCGACGCCAGGGCCTGCTCGCAGCAGCCAACTACCACTTTGGCAGTTGGGCGGAGGCGGTCAACTCCGCGGGTATTGACTACGAGAACGAGGTCCGCAAGATTCCTAAGTGGAACAAAGAGCGGATTATCGAGGAGATCCAGGAGGCCCATAAGCAGGGGGTTGACCTGTCCTGGACGAACGTGACCACCGACCGGGACTACTCGGCGCTGGCCTATGCCGCCATACGCGACACACAGTTCGGAAGCTGGGACGCCGCCCTGGAGGGGGCCGGACTCGACCCGGCCGACATACGTCGCTACGAGGCGTGGGATGAAGACAAGATCATCCGCCGCATCAAGCAGCGCCGCAAGGCGGGCAAGCCCCTCAACTCCAAGGCCATGCAGGAACAGGACTCGAAGCTGTTCAACGCCGCGTTGAACTACTTCGATGGCTGGGACAAGGCCCTGGAGGCGGCGGGCATCAACCCGGAGGAGGTCTACAAGAGGCGTCGCTGGAACAAGGACATCATCCGCGACGAGATCAACGAGCTGTTCGAGGAGGGGGAGGACCTGGCTGCGCCCAATATGCGCAGGAACCACTCCTCACTCTACAGCGCCGCCTGCAAGTACTTCGGGACCTGGACGAAGGCCAGGGAAGCCTGCGGCATCTATAAGAATTACCACCGGCGGACGTAGAAGGCGGGCGCGGCGGGCTTACTGGTGCCATTCAACGCGCTGAAGCCCCCGGTCTGCAAGCTGTTCCCTCAGGCCGATGGTGATTCGCTCGAAGTCCATCTTCTTCTCGTAGCGCAGGACCAGTGCGTACCTCATCCGGTCCGCCTCGCAGTCCGTGGTGGCCTCCAGCACGGTGAACCCGCTGTCCGAGAGCATCTGCTGGAGGTCATCCATCCTGCGGCTCGTCCCCTGGAACGTGCAGACCAGGTGGATGTAGCGGTCCTTGCGTGCCATCAGGCCCTCCAGCCAGCCCACCGCCAGCAGGGCGAACATCGTCAGCGCCCATGCGAAGATCGCCGGGCTCAGGTAGCCCGCCCCGAGGGCCAGTCCGATGGCAGCGGTCACCCAGATGGCGGCCGCTGTCGTCAGGCCGCGTATCCTGGCCCCCAGCACGATGATGGCCCCGGCGCCCAGGAAGCCCAACCCGCTGAGCGCGTGGCCGGCGATGCGGCCGGGGTCGGCGCGCACGATGCCCTCGGCAGACTGCCCGGCGAACAGCGACGGCACGTGCAGCGAGACCAGCATGATCAACGCGCAGCCCAGACACAGCAGCATGTGGGTGCGCAGACCCGCCGCCCGACCGTGGCGTTCCCGCTCCCATCCCACGGTGCTGCCCAGCAGCGCCGCCAGCAGTATGCGCCCCAGGGCGGCAAGCGGCCATGGATCGAGGAGCGTGGCTGTCAGAGAAAGAACCATACAGGCCCCCTGTGCTCAGCAGTGATCGCGTGGAGGGCATTATAGCGTCCGCCGCCCCCGTCGTGGCAAGGTCCGGCACCGGAGCGCCGTCCTTGCCCGCTTTCGGGGCCATCTGGTAGAATCGTTCGCAGCGACCTGGCGCCCCACGGCCAGGAGACGCCCCACAGAATCGCCCTGCAGAAAGCACAGAACCATGGCCCAGGCGCCCGGCGAGCAAAACCCACAGGACAGGTCTTGCCCCCGCTACCTGCCCTACCTGACGTGGACGATGCTCGGACTGTTGTTCACGTGGTTCGTCGTCTGGTTCTTCTTCTATCGTCCCACCGAGGCGGAGGAACTGCGGCTGGCCAGCTATCACCAGGCGTTGCGCTACGTCGAGGCCACCTACATCTACGATGTCGAGCAGGAGGGGCTCCACGACGCCGCCATGGGCGGCATGATGAGGTCCCTGCCCGACAAGTACAGCGTCTACGTGGACAAGCGCGGTCGGCGCCGGTTGGAGCAGCGCACCGAGGGGCAGTTCGGCGGGATTGGCGTGCTGGTGACCGCCCGGGACGGCGCTGCGGTCATCGTCGAAGTCACCGCCGGTGGGCCCGCCGAGGAGGCCGGCGTCGAAGCCGGCGACATCATCACCGGCGTGGACGGAGAGGACGTGACCGAATTGTCCCTGGACGAGGTCGTGGACCGCATCCGAGGCGAGATTGGCGCCGACGTGACAATCGGCCTGCGCCGCCCTGCGACCGAGGGCAGACTGACCGTGACCATCGAGCGCGAGAGGGTCGTGGTGCCCAACATCATCTGGCGGGCGTTGGAGGACGGCATAGTCCACCTGGAGTTCCGCAGCTTCGACCGCGACTGCCCCTCTGAAATGGAAGATGCTCTTGAGCAGATCACGGAGGAAGGTGTTCGTGGCCTTATACTGGACGTGCGCAACAACGCCGGAGGGCTGATGCCGGCGGCAGTGAAAATCTCGGATATGTTCCTGTCCGGGGGCCTGATCATGG
>JAWOCH010000438.1:0-4650 GCA_046483865.1 Candidatus Brocadiia bacterium
GCACGACCTGCGCGTTGGTCTCCTGCGCTTCCTCCGGCGTCCTGAGCTTGGCGCGGTAGTTCAGGTCGTAGCTGGTGCGCACGCCCGCCGCCGCGGCGGCCTGGAAGGCGGCCAGCGTGGTTTCCCGCAGGGCGGGTGACAGCGCCGGCGTAATGCCGGTCGAGTGGAACCATCGGCAGCCGTCCATCAGGGCGGCCCAGTCCGCCATGTCCGGCTCCATCAGGCTGACGGCGGAGTGGCCCCGGTCGTAGGTGACCGAACTGGCGCGCGGCCCGGCGCCCAGCTCCAGGTGGTAGAACCCGTTGCGCACCCGGCCCACGCCGTCGAACTCCGTCCATACGACCTGGCCGGTATCCACGCCGTGCGTCCGCGCCTGCTGGACGATGAACCGGCCGGACCAGTTATCCACCAGGCGGCTGACCCAGGCGGTGCTGAGGCCGAGGCGGCTCACGTTGACCGCCACGTTCCACTCCGCCCCGCCGACGGTCATCTGCAGCGCGTCGGCCTGCTCCAGCCGCATGTGGTCGGGCGGCGTCAGACGGATCATCGCCTCGCCGAACGTCAACAGATCCCAGTCCATCGCCTTCCTCCGTGAGCGCTGTTCCGGCCGGCAACGATACCGCCCCGTCGGACATGCGTCAACACGACGCCTCACCGCCGGGCGGCGGAGCGGGCCATCGCTATGCGGCCGGTGCGGACCATCTCGCGGATGCCGTAGGGGCGCACCAGGTCCAGGAATGCTTCGATCTTCTCCTCGGTGCCGGCCAGCTCGACCATCACCTCGTTGTGGCCCACGTCCACGATGCGCGCGCGGAATATGTCCACCAGCTCCAGTATCTCGCTGCGCCGGCTGACCGGGGAGTGGATCCTGACCAGGGCCAGGTCGCGCTCCACGTGCGGCATGCCCCGGAAGTCGCGCACCTTGACCACGTCTATGAGCTTGTCCAACTGCTTGCGGACCTGTTCGAGGATGGCCTCGTCGCCGGCCACCACGATGGTCATGCGGCTCAGGTCGGGCTTCTCGGTCTCGCCGACGGCCAGGGAGTCTATGTTGAAACCCCGGGCGCTGAACAGGCCCGAGACGCGGGCCAGGACGCCCGGCCGATTGGCCACCAGGGCGCTGATGATGTGTTTCTGCGTCTGCATGAGTGTCTCCCTCGGCTATGGGATGTCGGCCGGCGCTCAGGCCATGCCGCTTATCATCCGGTCTATCGCCTGTCCGGCGGGCACCATGGGGAAGACGTTCTCCTCGGGCGCCGTGTGGAAGTCTATCAGAACGGGGCCGTCGTCCACCTCCATGGCCTGCTGCAGGGCGCCGCTGACGTCGTCGGAGTCTTCCACCAGGATGCCCTCCGCACCGTAGGCCCGTGCCACGGCGACGAAGTCCGGATTGCCCTCGGCCAGGTGGGTATGCGAGTAGCGGCGGTCGAAGAACAGCTCCTGCCACTGGCGCACCATGCCCAGGTAGCCGTTGTTGAGCAGGGCGATCTTGACCGGCACACGGTTGACCACGGCGGTGGCCAGCTCCTGGATGTTCATCTGGATCGAGCCGTCGCTGCTGACCAGCCAGACCGGTTTGTCGGGGCGTCCGAACCGGGCGCCGATCGCTGCCGGCAGCCCGAAGCCCATCGTGCCCAGGCCGCCGGAGCTGATGAAGGTGCGCGGTTCAGTGTAGCAGTAGTACTGCGCCGCCCACATCTGGTGCTGGCCCACGTCGGTCACCACGACGGCCTGGGGCCGCACGACGTGTCCACTGCGCTCGTAGGTCAGGGGGTTCTCGGATTTCCACCTGCCGACCTGCTCGATCCACTTGCCATGGTCTCGCTCCTCGACCAGGGGGAGCAGCTCCTCTATCACCTTCCGGGCGTCACCAACCACGGGAATGTCCACCGCCACGTTCTTGCCGATCGAAGACGGGTCCACGTCCACGTGGATGATCTGCGCACCGGGGGCGAACTCGTCCAGCTTGCCGGTTATCCGGTCGTCGAACCGTGCGCCGACCGCAATCAGCAAGTCGCACTGGGTGACGGCGTAGTTGGCGTAGACTGTGCCGTGCATGCCCAACATGCCCAGGGACAGAGCCTCGTCGTCCTCCGGGAATGCGCCCAGTCCCATCAAGGTGGTCGTGACGGGTATGGAAGCCTTCCTGGCGAGGCGGCGAAGCTGCTCGCTGGCGCCGCTGATGATGATGCCGCCGCCGACGTAGAGCACCGGCCTCTCGGCCTGGTTGATGGCCTGCGCCGCCTTCTCGATCTGGCCGCTGTGCCCCTCGCCGCCGGTGGGCTTGTAGCCGGGCAGCCGCAGGCGGGTGTCCACCTCGCCTTCGACTTCGCCGGCCGTCACGTCGGACGGCAGGTCAATCAGCACGGGCCCCGGCCGGCCGGTGGAGGCGATGTAGAACGCCTCGCGCACCACCCGGCCCAACTCGGCGGGGTCCTTGACCAGGAAGTTGTGCTTGGTGGTGGGGCGGGTGATTCCCGTCACGTCAGCTTCCTGGAAGGCGTCGTTGCCGATCAGGTGCGTCTTGACCTGTCCGGTGATGGCGACGATCGGCACGCTGTCCATGTAGGCGGTGGCCAGGGCAGTGACCAGGTTGGTAGCGCCCGGCCCGCTGGTGGCGATGCACACGCCGACCTTGCCGGTGGCGCGGGCATAGCCGTCGGCCATGTGCCCGGCCCCCTGCTCGTGGCGTGCCAGGATGGTTTTCAGAGGAGCGTCGTAAAGCGCATCGTAGAGCGCAATGACCGCTCCGCCCGGAATGCCGAACATGTGCTCGACGCCCTGCTCCTGCAGCGCGTCTATCAGTATGTCTGCGCCGGTTTGCGGCATCGTTCAGACCTCCGCACGGGCTGGTTCTGAGAAAAGAAAAGGCCCTCCAACCGCGCGAGGCTGAAGGGCCTGACCGATCCGTACAAACGAAAGGCGAACAACGACCCTCACCTCACGGCCCGGCCCCCGCCGGGCAGAGAGGACTATACTACAGCCACAACAGTTAGCTGCGTCGTTGCTCGTCTCATCGTAAAGCAGATTCTACGCGACGCGGGGGGCCATGTCAAGGGTCGAACCCGTGCTTCGGGGCAGGCGCCGGCGCCGCTTTCCGCGGCTCTTCCACCCGCAACAGCAGAAGAACCGATGCGAGCGTGGCCGCACCGGCCAGCGCCGCGCGCAGACCCATGCCGGTTTCGTGTGAGGGCAGGCAGGCGCTGACCGCGTAGGCCCCAAGCATGCCCACCAGGCGGGCCACACCCATAGCTGCCAGGAAGGACGAGCGCCGCCCGGTTGGCGCTAACTCCAGGGCAAGAACCTGTATGCCAAGCATCCAGCCGTAGGAAGACGCCCCCAGCAGCAGGAAGACCGTCCGGAAGCCTGCCCTGGTGCCCGCCAGGGGCGTCGCCCCACAGACCGCCAGGAATGCGCCCGCCCCTATCACCATGAGCAGCTTGCCGCCGAAGCGATCCCCCAGGTAGCCCAGCAGCAGGTTCCCACCGAGCATTCCCAACGTCTGGAAGATGACCAGCTCGCCGACGTAGCTGTCTGGCTTGCCCAGCACGTGCACTGCGTGCAGGGGCAGAAATGGCAGCAGAAGAATCATCGCGTTCATGAGAAGAACGGGACCCAGGAAACACGCGAGCATCTTGTTCCGAACCACCATGCCAGGCATGGAACCGAGGTTCTCCCACAGCGTCCTGTGTTCCCGACGGGCTGGAACCTCATGGGGCCGTTCGCGCACCAGAAGGTACGCCCCATAGGACAGGAACATCATGACAGAGCCCAGCAGATAGAGCAGGCCGTAACCGTGCGTGCCGGGGTGAGCATCGAGTATGCGTTTGACGCACCACCCGGCACCCAGCGCGATCACACCGCCGCCCAGGGCGCGACCCGCCATCAGCGAAGCCCGCCTCCCGTGCGGAACGGTGTGCGCGACAAGCTGCCACCAGGCGTTGGAGGCCAGCCCCCAGGCCGTTCCAGAGAGCAGGGGCGCCAGGAGCACCGCGGCAAGGGCAACCTGCGGCCACCGGGACGCAAGAAGCAGCAGTGTCGCAGCCGCCAGCGCGTAGGGCAGCCTCAGCAGAACGCCGGCCACGTTCACGACCGGCTTGTAGCGCCTGCGCACGTCGAAGTGATGCGCCGTCAGCAGTGGGCTGAGCAGCCCCCCGGCGCGCGCGACTACAGGCACCAGGGATATCAGCCAGACGGTCCCGCCCAGGTTTTTGACGATGGTCGGCAGAACTGTGTTGGAATGGATGAAGGCCATGCCGCCGCCGATCAGCCAGCCGTCGGCCAGGTGAGCCAGGTAGTTCCGACGGAAGTGGGGGGGCCGGCCTGGATTGTCGCTGGTGTCTGCCGTGGCGGATGGCCGATTCTGGGCGGCGTTCATGTGTGGGCTCTGGTCGCGCGTGCGGAACCCGACGGGCGGAACTCACTCGCCGGCGTCTGGTTCGGAGGCAGCCGCGGCGAACAGCTCCAGGTAGTAGGCTGCGCGTTCGCGGAACGCGTCGGCGGCGGCCCTCTTCAAGGCAAAGTAGCTGTCCTCGCCGTCTCGAGCGGCGTCGGCCACGCGTTGCCCCGCCGTGCGCATCAGGTCGGTGCCGATGTTGATCTTCGCGATGCCGCCGCCGATGGCGTCGCAGAACTGCCGCTCCGACAGCC